>JAYUTQ010000364.1:0-1522 GCA_043755055.1 Chitinophagaceae bacterium
TTTCTAAAGCCAGAACAATGGGTGGCCATGCACCATATTGTCGGAGAAAATTCAACCGGCGTAATAAAAATTACTACCCGACAGACCATACAGTTACACGGATTGATGAAGGGGAAAATAAAGCCAACCATTCAATCTTTTAAAGAAGCATACCTCGATTCAATTGCTACATGCGGCGATGTTAATCGCAACGTAATGTGCAGTGCGCATCCTGGCGAATCGGCTATCCATGGCGAAGTATTTGCGTATGCAGATAAAATTAGTCAGCTGCTGATGCCTAAAACCCAGGCCTACTATGAGATTTGGATAGATGATGAAAAAATTGCTGATAAGCAATCGGAAGTTGATCCGCTATATCAGGACAGGTACTTACCACGTAAATTTAAAATAGCCATTGCCATACCACCCAATAATGATGTGGATGTATTTGCAAACGACCTCGGCCTGATTGCCATCATTGAAGATGGAAAACTGAAAGGTTTTAACATCGCTATAGGTGGCGGCATGAGCACTACACATGGCAATAAAGAAACATACGCAAGGGTAGGAACCGTAATTGGCTTTACCGACACCGAAGAGAAAACGCTCAAAGCCATTTACGAAATACTAACCGTGCAACGGGACTTTGGAAACCGTGCAGACCGTAAGTTGGCAAGGCTAAAATATACCGTGGATCGTATGGGTGTGGAAGGTTTTAAAACAGAGCTGGAAACTCGCATTGGCTTTAAACTGGAAGCTGCAAAGCCTTATATATTTACCGAAAGAAAAGACCGCTATGGTTGGCTGCAAAACGAGCAGGGGCTTTGGTATTACACATTGTTTGTAGAAAATGGACGTGTGCTGGATGATGAAAATGTGGCCATGAAAACAGCCTTGCTGGAAGTAGCTAAAACAGGTTATGCCAATTTTGTTTTTACCGCAAATCAGAACCTTATATTAAGCGATATACAACCGGAAAATAAAGCGACTGTAGATGCAATATTGCAACAATTTAAACTGATTGAACATACCGATAAAGCATCCAACATTAGAAAAAATTCTATGGCATGTGTGGCATTGCCTACCTGCCCTTTGGCTTTGGCAGAGGCACAACGTTACTTGCCGGAACTCATTACCAAAATAGAACCGCTGCTGGAAAAGCATCAGTTAGAAAACGACAATATTATTATCCGGATGACGGGCTGCCCGAACGGCTGTGCAAGGTCGGCAATAGCCGAGATAGGTTTTGTAGGTACTGCCCCCGGCAAATACAACCTGCACCTTGGCGGCGACCATGCAGGTAACAGGCTGAACAGCGTGTATATGGAAAGCCTTGATGAAAAAGGTATACTTACAGAACTCGACGAACTATTTGGCACCTATAAAGAAGAAAGAGAACTAAACGAATCGTTCGGTGATTATACATTTAAAAAGTTATTTGCATACACTAGCGTCCTAATATAATTAGAACATTATCAATTGGTTATGTTCAGGTTCTTTGACATATTGTATTAAAGCATCCTTAAATAGTTGATTTAAGGGC
>JAYUTQ010000365.1:0-1521 GCA_043755055.1 Chitinophagaceae bacterium
AATTTATTACGCTTGTAATCACCGGAAAACAGGGTATCCTTGTCTGGTGTGAGGCCCCAATAAATACCTGTGTTTTTTGTTTTCTTTTCAACAAAAATATTTTTGCTGCCTTTAAAAGCTTCCGTTTTTAGCAGCCGGGCGTTTTCGTATGCAGGTAAGTAGGGAAGGTTGATTTCTTCGTCGTAAATGGGTTTTGAAAGATCACTTACATCCTGCTGGCTATAAGCTGAAAAATGAATGGAAACACTCCAAATCATAAGTACAAATACATGTTTCATGTAGCAAACGATTGAAGTACAAAGTAAACTAACAATTGTTAGTTTTTTAAGAAATCGAACTGAAATTTCACAGAAAATTATTGGTTTGGGATGAAGGTTTTTTTGAATTGCGACGGCAGTGATTTTTATTGTAGAGACGCCATGCTGGCGTCTGAATATTGTCGATAATCAAATAAAATTGTTTGGATAGAACGCTCTGATTTAGACGCCAGCATGGCGTCTCTACAATTTGCGGAAATTTGTAGAATGTGTTGTGTTTTCAGGAAATTTAAAATGCAGTTGCGTAAGGGATTGCAGTGGAAATCTTTTTTTGGCCCCGGTTTTCGGCCAAAAAAAATTGGAACGTAAAGCCCGGCACAGCCCTGTATTTTGGCTGTGCTACGCCCAAATCTTTTTTCATCACCTTATCAAAACCGTAGTCCCTTTCTCAGAAATAATTTTTCCCGTTATAGCGTCAGTATAGCTCAGCATCCACACATAAGCACCGGTGGTTTGTGGTTCGCCTTTGTAGCGGCCATCCCATTTTTGGGTGGGTGTTTTGGCTTCGAAAATGAGCTGGCCAAAACGGTTGTACACCCTAAATAAAAGGTTGGTGGATTTATACGCATTGGTAGGGTATAGAAAATCATTAAGACCATCTCCATTGGGCGTAAAGCCTGTAGGCACCGCTATTACACAATTATTGAGGGCTCGTACCTGTACGGTGGTATCGGTACTGCAACCAAGGCTGCCGGTTATGGTGAGGCGTACATTGTATATTCTTTCGGATGAAAGGGGTACAGGGTAACTGTGCGGCAATGGTGTGGGTAGGGTAGAAGTAGTGCCGTCTCCAAAATTCCAGGTATAGCTTGCTATACGGCCGGTACTTTTATTAATAATGATTATTGTTTCGCTTGGGCAAACAAACGGATTGGTTTCAAAAGCGGCTTTAAGGGTATCAGTATCTAAGAATATGTTTTGTGTTGCAGAATCGGTACAAATACCATTTGTTACGGTGAGGCTCACCGGGCGGTTGCCGTTAGTAGTAAATAGCCGAACGGGGTTTTGTAAAGTAGAAAAAGTGCCGTTATCGAAATCCCATTTCCAATTGGTGATGCCATTAAGCCCGTTGTGAAAAAACGAAACCGTATCGGCAGCGTTACAAGATGCAGCAATAGTATGCGAAAAGGAAGCATTAACGGTATCGCCTGCCACCACTGATAAACTGCCACCCGGCAATGCCGCAGCATTACATTCGTTTAGC
>JAYUTQ010000366.1:0-7649 GCA_043755055.1 Chitinophagaceae bacterium
GGTAGAGCTCGTCGTTCTCGGCCGCGAAGACCTCCTCGACCTCCTGCTGCCGGCCGAACACCTTGACCAGGCTGTGGCCGGATCGTTTCTTCCTTGCAGAAGAAACGTTTAGTCTGCAGGTTTGGATTAAACTTGCGTTTGGTTTTAATGTTAGAGTGACTAACCTTATTTCCTGTGATTGGTTTTTTACCTGTAACCTGACATACTCTGGCCATAACATCCTTATTTTTGGGAGTGCAAATTTGCTGGTTTCGTTTCAAACTGCCAAAATAAAGTTGTCTGTTTTGGAGTATTATTGAAAGAATGTGAAAATATAATACTAAACCAAGCCTTTTACAGTACAAACTGGCTTATTTATTTTCCATAAATATTGTGCAGTTCAAAATTTGCCTTCGCATTTATGGTTTTAATAAATAACTTGCGGCAAAATTAACTTCCATCATTTTACAGCCTTACATATTTCAATTCCTCGGTCAGAACCTCGATTTTCTGGATCACCCCATGGCTCATTAATCATAGCCCGACGTAAGGATTGCAGTTTTCTTTAAGCTGCCGGTCTTGTTATATTCTTCATTACTAGTTACTCATCACTCATTAATTTTAGCTGTTATGCAAACGACTATCTCATTATCTGAGAAGACACAATATTATTTACACCTGGAGGAGCAATACGGTGCCCACAATTACCATCCGCTGCCGGTGGTGCTGGAAAAAGGCGAAGGCGTTTTTCTGTATGATGTAAACGGCAAACGTTTTTTCGACTTTTTAAGCGGCTATTCTGCTGTAAACCAGGGCCATTGCCATCCACGCATTATCGAAAGTTTGGTAAAACAAGCCGGTAAACTCACTTTAACTTCCAGGGCATTTCATAACAATATACTGGGCGAATACGAAAAATACATAACTGAATATTTTGGGTACGATAAGGTGTTGCCCATGAACACCGGTGTAGAAGGCGGAGAAACGGCTATTAAACTGGCCCGCCGTTGGGGCTATATCAACAAAGGCATTGAGGAAAACAAAGCCAAAATAATTTTTGCCCGTAATAATTTCTGGGGCCGCACATTGGCAGCCATCTCCTCCTCTACCGACCCAAGCAGCTACACACAGTTTGGCCCGTTTATGCCCGGTTTTGATGTGGTGGATTATAACGACCTGATACAACTGGAAGCTGCTTTTCAAGATGAAAACGTGGCGGCATTTATGGTAGAACCCATACAGGGAGAAGCCGGCGTGGTGATACCCAACGAAGGCTATCTGGCTGGCGTAAGAAGGCTTTGCACCGAATACAACGTACTTTTTATAGCCGACGAAATACAAACCGGCCTTGCCCGTACCGGCAAAATGCTGGCCTGCGACCACGAAGATGTACGCCCCGATATTTTAATATTGGGCAAAGCCCTTAGCGGCGGCACCATGCCTGTAAGTGCTGTACTCTGTGACGATTACATTATGATGAACATTAAGCCCGGCGAACATGGCAGCACATATGGGGGCAATCCTTTGGCTTGTGCTGTGTCTATTACTGCCTTACAAGTACTTAAAGACGAAAACATGGCAGCCAATGCCGAAGCCATGGGCCAGTTACTCCGCAGCGAACTGGAAAAACTCAATTCGCCATTTATAAAACTGGTAAGGGGCCGTGGACTGCTAAACGCTACAGTAATTACGCATACCAACCCCGACGCATCCTGGGATTTGTGCCTGGCACTAATGGAAAACGGCCTGCTGGCAAAACCTACCCACGGCGACAAAATACGCTTTGCCCCGCCACTAATAATTACCAAAGATCAGATAATGGAATGTGTGGGAATAATAGAAAAGAGTTTAAAAATATTGGAGTAAAAACCTGTTACGATAAAAATTTAATGTCATCCATATCTTTTCCTCTTCCGGCAATCTTTTTTGCTTCGAGAAGTTGATTGATATGGATGACTTTTATAGTAAGTCCATCATCGTCAAAGAAGACGGCTTTTTTATGACACTCCTCAAAATCAAAACCCGCCATTTTTGTCATTATGTCAATTGCTACAGGCTTTCTGCCAAATCGAAATACATCCCAATCTTCATGTTTTAAAAAATTATCCAAAGTCATATCCATAACCGGCATGTGAAATTGATAAAAGGCCTTTTGCAATCGAACATAGTTGGATTGAGTACGATTTACCCAAATATCCATATCTCCGGTAACACGGGAATGTCCATGCAGAATTACGGCATATCCACCCACTAAAAGATAGTCAACCTCATTTTCATTAAGGGCTTGTATAAAGTCTCTAAAATCTGAATTGAAAATATTACCCATTTTTTTGAGATTGGGCTATGCACAAAGTTTTATCCATTTTAGGAGGAGAATCTAAAGGAAAATTATAAGCAATGCTTGTAAGAAAATAGCTGATTTCTAACCGCTCTTTCCATGTGTAAGAACGGTAATCCCGCATTTCCTCATCCGCCTCGTTCAGCGTCATGCCTTTACCTACAGACTTATCCATTTTATATGTAGTGGGCTCCAACATATTATTTAAGACCAATTGATTGCAATAAATATAAGCAAATGGCGAAGCAAAATTATAATATTTACGAAGGTGCAATTAAAATTGTCGCAACCTTTTTAGCCCCCTGTCCCCTAAAGGAGTGCCTCCCGGCAGCTTTTCATTCGTATTTACAAAGTTTTGATGTGCGACAATTTTAAATGTACACATTTAAGAAGCCGAATTTTCAGCTACAGCCTTACCCGGCACCGGCACCTTCACTAAAATAATACATACCAAGTTAACAAGCGAACAGCCCACCAACAGGTAAATGCCCAACTCTTTTTGAGGAATATTACCAACATAAGCGCTGGAATACGTTAAAAAATTCTTTAGCGCAAATGCCATAGCCAAACAGCCAAAAATAAGGTTGGCACGTTTGGCCCAAACCTTTGGCAACAGGTGAAACAACAAACACAAGGATGCAAAAACGCATAGGTATTTTCCCGGCCGGCCATAATAATGCACCATTCTGCCTTTATAAGGAACCAAAGAATCGAAACCGGTAAAGCTTTTAGCCACATCGGGATAATACGCCCAATGCATAAAACACGAAGCGGTAATACCAATACAAGCTGCAGCACCCAACCATTTTTGCCATTCTTTCATACTACGTTGTTTTTTTACAAATGAAAAAACCTATAAGGTTTTGAAACCCTATAGGTTTATGCGAGGTACCAAACAGATTCGAACTGTTGTAGAAGCTTTTGCAGAGCTTTGCCTAGCCACTCGGCCATGGTACCATTTTTTTCCGTTTCGTGAAAACACGAACCTTTTTCCGGTTCGTGAGGACACAAACCAGTGCTGAAAGTGAAAGCCATGGTTCATGTCTCCATGAACCATTTTTTTTCCGGCTGCAAATATAAAGGAAGCAGGGGAAAAGAAAAAATTACAGATGGTTTGATAACTATTATTACCCGACTAATTTTAAATATTTGAATGAAGCCAAGGGTTTTGCCCCTCTCCAAGAGGAGAGGGGATGGGGTGAGGCGATTCAGGCCGTAGCAGATTGAAACGAATTAGTCGTACAACCCTAAATGTTGATAAAGACTGCAACATGCTAATCAAATCCTGTTAACCAAATAAGAAAAACACCACAATACAATATCGATAACCGAAATTAGCCGCCTCAAAAAGATTGTATGCAAAGAATACCCGAAAGCGAACTGATACTAAACGACCGTGGGGCCATTTACCACCTTAACCTGCGCCCCGATGAACTGGCCCACAACATTATAACCGTAGGCGACCCCGACAGGGTAAAAGAAGTAAGCAAACACTTTGACAAAGTAGAGGTAATGCAGCAGCACCGGGAGTTTGTAACCCATACCGGCTGGCTCGGCCGCAAACGCATAAGCGTAGTAAGTACCGGCATTGGCACCGATAATATTGATATTGTATTTAACGAGCTGGATGCCCTGGTAAACATCGACCTCGATAGCCGCACCATTAAAGAAGACCTTACCAGCTTAAACATTATTCGCATCGGTACTACCGGCTCTTTGCAGGCCGATATTGCGGCCGACGAACTGGTGGCAAGCACCCACGGCCTCGGCATAGATAACCTGATGAACTTTTACCGCCTGGAGCCTGGCGAAGAAGAGAAAACGCTATTGCAGCAATTTGTATCTCATACGCAACTAAACGCCAGTTTTGCACAGCCCTATATAAGTGCTGCAAGTGTGGGTTTACTCAAACATTTTGTAGATGGCTTTCATCAGGGCATAACGGTAACCTGCCCGGGTTTTTACGGGCCGCAGGGGCGGGTACTACGGCTTGGGCTTAAGCAGCCCGACCTGATAGATGCCCTTACCAAATTTCAGTTTGGGCCGCACCGCATTACCAATTTCGAAATGGAAACGGCGGGTATTTACGGCCTTGGCAAATTGCTCGGCCACCACTGCCTTAGCCTGAGTGTAATTGTGGCCAACCGCATCACCAAAACCTTTTCTACCAACAGTGGCGCCGCCGTAGAAAACCTGATTAAAAAATCGTTGGAGGTGATTGAGGAGATATAAAGTGTGTTTTGTGAAGACACGAAATACGGCGGCAGGTTCACATTCAGTGGTCGGTGAGGAAACCGACCACAGCTTAAAAGATGCAATGTTTTTGCCTTCCGATGCCATGGTTCGTGTCCCCATCAATGCCATGGTTCAAAGCCATGGTTCGTGTCCCCACGAACCATAATCCGCCCCGATAAAAAATGCGACATTAATTTTATCGGTTATAGTCAGACGCCAGCATGGCGTCTCTACAAATCACACATCCTACATCACAAATCATACATCACAAATCATACATCATAAATACATGAGCACCCATTTCTTTAAATACCACGGCACTGGCAACGATTTTATTCTGATAGACAACCGCAGCAATACCGTAACCCTTAGCACCCGGCAAATAGCCATGCTGTGCCACCGCCGCTTTGGTATAGGTGCCGATGGCCTGATGCTGCTGGAACTGGAAAATGGATACGATTTTAAAATGGTGTATTACAATGCCGACGGCAATGCCGGCAGCATGTGTGGCAATGGTGGCCGCTGCATTACCCGTTTTGCCTACGACCTTGGCATACACAAACAAGAGTACCTTTTTATAGCAAGTGATGGCCCACACAAAGCATGGATAGATGATAAAAAATGGATCCGTTTAAAAATGCAGGATGTACATGCCGTAGAAAACCACAGCACCTACGAACTGCTCAACACAGGTTCGCCACATGTAATAAAAATGGTAACCGACCTGGAAGCATACCCGGTATATAAAACCGGCCACGATATACGCAACAGCCATACATTTAAAACCGAAGGCGTAAACGTAAATTTTGTAGAAGTGCTGGGCGAAGACCGCATTTTTGTACGCACCTACGAACGGGGTGTAGAAGACGAAACCTTTAGCTGCGGCACCGGCGTTACGGCCGCCGCCATTGTAAATGCCCACAACGAACGTGGCTTTAACCATATCAACATTAAAACCCTTGGCGGCGAACTCTTTGTAGAATACGACAAAACAGGCGACGACACATTTGAAAATATCTGGCTATGTGGGCCGGCGGTGAAGGTGTTTGAAGGGGACTTTTAGGAAACTTTTTTTATAGCAATATGGAAAGGATGACAAGTTTAAAAGCTGGTTATCCTTTTTTTGTTACCTGCCGATTTTTATAGCGCAGCAGGCTCTAGGCAAAGGTTCGTTACCCCCACGAACCTTTGATTGTGGTAGGTGAGGACACGTAACCCGGCTGAAGTATTACTTTTTATGTATAGATATTAAAAGAACTCTATTAAAACAACAATCCCGACCAAAGGCCGGGACTCCCGTAAATGTTTTCACAACGGAATAATCCTTATTGTGATTTGCTTTCATTACGACAATACTAAGAAAAAGAATTCAATAAAAAAATCGTTTAAATACCTGTTCATTTAAAAGACATTTCAATTACTTTAGATTTCTATGATACACACTAAAACAATCCTCGGCTTAGACCTTGGCACAAACTCAATTGGGTGGGCACTGATCCATCAAAATTTTGAAGAGATAGAAAACCAACCAACCAATTTGTGGGAAGGGGAAATTATAGACATGGGTAGCCGAATTATACCAATGAGCCAGGATGTGATGGGCGAATTTGATAAAGGCAACTCCGTATCCCAAACTGCAGAACGTACAGGATACCGTGGTGTACGCAGACTGAGAGAACGATATTTACAACGACGTGAAAGGCTGCACCGCTCTTTAAATATTCTTGGCTTTTTACCAAGCCATTATTCTGCAGAGATTGATTTTGAAAGACACTTAGGTCAATACTTACCAGAAACAGAACCAAAGCTGGCTTTTAGAAAAGATGATGAAGGCAAATTTCAATTTGTGTTCCAAAAATCATTTGCAGAAATGTTGGAAGATTTTGAAGCTGTACATGGTGAAGGCTTGAAAATTCCCTACGACTGGACACTTTACTATCTCCGCAAAAAAGCGGCTACTGAAAAAATAGAAAAGGAAGAACTGGCCTGGCTATTACTCCATTTTAACCAAAAAAGGGGTTATTACCAATTACGTGGGGAAGAGAAAGAAGAAACGCCCAACAAATTAGTGGAATTCCACAACCTAAAAGTGGCAGATGTTACAGCAGATGAAAAACAAAAAGGTAAAGATTCCATCTGGTACAATGTTATTTTAGAAAATGGCTGGATATATAGGCGTGAAAGTAAAATACCCTTATTTGACTGGGTTGGAAAACAACGGGAATTTATTGTAAGCACAGACTTAAACGATGATGGCTCAGTAAAAACAGATAAGGACGGAAAAGAAAAAAGAAGTTTCAGATCACCAAAAGAAGAAGATTGGACCCTTTTAAAAAAGAAAACAGAGCAAACAATAGAAAGAAGTAAAAAAGTAGTTGGAGCGTATATCTACGATACCCTCCTACAAAACCCTGCTCAAAAAATAAAGGGGAAATTGGTGCGTACAATTGAAAGAAAATTTTACAAAGACGAATTGCTTCAAATACTACAAACACAGCAACGACACCATGCCGAACTGCAAGACACAGAGCTATATACAGCTTGTTTAGAAGAACTCTACGGGCAAAACGATGCACACCGCAACAGCATAAGCAATAAAGATTTCGTTCACCTATTTCTATACGACATCATTTTTTATCAGCGCCCACTGAAAAGTAAAAAGTCACTTATTAGCAATTGCAGGTACGAGGCTAAAACATACACTCTGCCAAATGGTGAGGTTAAGACAGAGCCCATTAAATGTATAGCCGCTTCGCATCCATTATTTCAAGAAGCAAGGCTTTGGCAATGGCTTAGAAACCTGAGAATTTATGAGAAAGAAAACGACCTTGAAGTAACAAGTAATCTTTTAAATAGTGAAGAAGCTTGGATAGCATTATTTAATTGGCTGGATAAAAGAGAAAATGTAGATCATAAAGCATTACTTAAGTTTTTATTGAAATCTCCCAACCTAAAGCCAAAACAACTTGATGCCGAAGTGGCTAAATACCGGTGGAATTATGTTTATGACAGTTTTAAAGACGAATCGAAACAGTACCCTTGCAATGAGACAAAGGCACAAATGCTAACAGCTCTTTCCAAAATAAAAAATGTACCT
>JAYUTQ010000367.1:0-3352 GCA_043755055.1 Chitinophagaceae bacterium
GGTAGGCGATGAACCAGCTACACTTGATTATGACTTGATGGCTACGATTGTAAAAAAAATTGCATTAGCTACAGGATGTTTGGTAAATGGTTCCGCTACACCTAAAAGAATTAAAAGCCTTTTGGGTAACCATTAAAAATTCAACCATTACTTTTTATAATCAAACACCAACCCACTTAAATCCGGCAGGTATTTTTTGGTTCTGCCTTTTTCATATTGGTACAAAACCTGCCCAAGATTTTTCATAAACGGAAAGCCAATAGTGTCGTAATCATAATGATCATCATTAAAAATTCCATCGGTGTTGCAAAGCATAGAACAGCTAACCATAAACTCCGTTTTGGTTTCAAAATCTACGATGTAAGCTACATCTAGCAAAAAGCCATAGGCATCGCCTACCTTATTAAAAATGCGGATGTTTTTATTGGGCCAATCGCCTTTTTCGCTGCCGGCGTATAGAAATTTGCAATAGGCAGGCCAGTAATCCGGCTCAGCGTAGTTAGGGTATTTACTTTCTCCGGGCAGCATACTCATGTATTTGTGCAGCAGGTTGTAATCGGTGGTGGTAAGGTTTAATTTACTCTTGTTCGGCTGGCTAGCGGGGAACATCACCCATTGCATCATTTGGTGTAAATAAGGTAGCCTAAGCCGGTTCTTTTTACTAAAATCCATGGGTTCTTTAACCAGCGTTTCGCCATTGTAATAGTCTTTTCCAAAAGCCATGTAACCTTTGCCCAGCTTGTCGTTTCGCTGCTGGTAGGGCATGTCGCTGTATTGCATGGGCTGCGTAAAAATAATCTTGCCGGCAGTATCGGCAAAGCGGATTGGGTTGGTGTGCCGGTTGTCTTCCTGGCTAAGCGGAATGCTGAGGCGGTGCAGTAGCTGGGCATCTTTAAAACCAAGGCCATGCAGCCTGTCGTTCAATGGTTTTTGACCAATAAATTCGTACAATCGGTTATAAGCGTCATTGTCGCTAACCAGTAATATCTTTTTAACGTACTGCGCCACCGATGGCTTACCGGTAACCGAAGTAGGATCATTAAACACAACGGTCTGATTGGCCCAGGCACTATCGGTCAGCATGGTGGTTTGGGCATTTACGCCGGGTAGTTTCAGGTTGTTCAGCTTTTCTAAAGCCAATACTGCCGTGGGAAATTTTATAGTACTTGCCGGGTAAAAATATTGGTCGTTTACATGGTAAAAATGATGGGTAAAATGCGGGGTGTTTTTTTCGTCCCGGTCTATTTGTGTAAAAACGATTTGGAGGCGAAAGGAATCTTTATTGTTAACAACAGTACCCAGCTTTTCGGCATTTTGAGCTAATAGATCTATGAGCAGTTTGCTATTGGCGGGTTTATTTTCCAAAAGCGGAATTTGTGAATAAGTTCTGGGAGTTGTCATTTTGGTAGAAGTGCCACAGGCAGTAAGTAGTAATAGTAGTATGGAAGTAAAATGCATTATCAGTTTCATCTTTCAAATGTAAGGATTGGCTTTTAGTTGATGCAATGATTCGTTGTGCTGATAATTTACAGCTCAAATACTTGGAATATTTTAAAAATGGCTTCTTTATGCATGGTTGTAGCTTAGGTTTTACCACAAAATCCACATTCTATAAATCCATCCTTCAACTAATTTACTAATCAACGAATCAACTAATCCCTAATCCCTATTTTCCCCTATTTTTGCGACCCTTCGAAATATGCCATGCCATAGGTATGGGTTTTAATGAAGATTTCTAAAAAGAAAATAGACCCGTTATGCAATTGAAAGGTTTGGTGAAGTTTTTCGCCGCAGCCCTAATCCTGTTGAGTTTGTGGCAGTTGAGCCACACTTGGTTTGTTCGCAGCTTTGAAAAAGGCCTGCATGAAAAAGCCGAAAAATCGGTGAAAACCACCATGCAAACCGCTGCTGTTAAATACCCCGGCAACAAGGATTCGCAACTTATTTATCAGGCTACTTTAGATCAGGCTGTAGCAAATCGCTACAAACGTTTGGTAGATAGCAATGCCACAACTGGTATTACCTGGTGGGGTACGCCTTACAACGTAGCTAAAGACCGTGAATTAAAACTCGGTCTCGACTTACAAGGGGGTATGAACGTTACGCTAGAAGTAGGCCTGGAAGGTGTAATCCGTTCCAAAGCAGCTTACAGCAAAGACCCTGTCTTTAATGCAGCTTTAGGACAGGCAGTTACAGAAAAAGCTAATGGAGATGCAGACCTTATTAATTTGTTTGCCAAAGCTTACAAGCAAAAAGCACCCAACAGCAAATTAGCGCCCCTTTTTATTGCCAACAGCAATAAGGTGTTGAATTTTGAAAGTAGTGATGCAGCCGTGCTTGATTACCTGCACAAAGAGGCAGCAGCTGCTTTTAATAATACCAAAAACATCCTCCAAACTCGTATCGACCAATTTGGTGTGGCTTCGCCTACCATTAACCCCGATGAAAGCAAAAGTGTTATCACTATTGAATTGGCCGGTGTTACCGATAAAGAAAGGGTTCGTAAATACTTACAGAGCAGTGCTAACCTGCAGTTTTTCGAATTGTACAACCTTAACGAAATTTCGAAGCCGTTACAGGATGTACAACCTATTTTGAAAGATTACCTGAAAGGCATTTCTGTAAACGACAGCAATTACAATTCACAGGCTGTTATTGATTCTTTTAATAAGCAGATGCAGGATACCAATGTTCAGAAGAATCAGAAGAAGGGTGACAACCCGATGTTTGATCTATTTCAGGGTTTAGGTCAGCCTTATGCGGATGCAACCGGTAAACAACGTTTTCCTAGCGAAGTGGCTTATGTAGCTGTAAAGGATACCGCTATTCTGGGTGAATATTTTCGCTTACCATTTATTGCTGATAAGTTTCCGGCCAATATGCGTTTTGTGTATGGTAACCCGGGAGATGATAAGCTGAAAGCAAAAGGTATTTTAGGCTTATTTGCTTTAAAAATGCCGGATGCTTCGGGTGTAGCCTATTTGGGTGGCAGTGCTATTTCTGATGCAAAAGTGGATTACACACAGGATAGTAAAGTGGCTGTGAGTATGAACATGACTAAAGAAGGCGAAAAAAAATGGGCTACCATGACCGAGAAAAATGTTGGTAAACCTATCGCTATAGTTTTGGATGAATATGTAAGAAGTGCACCTAATGTTAACGAAAAAATCTCCGGTGGTAGTTCTCAGATTTCCGGTGGTTTCGATGACAATATCCAAGAAGCTGAAGATTTAAAAGACATACTAAAGAGTGGTCCGCTTGATGCACCTGCTAAAATTGTTCAGGAGCAGGTGGTAGGTGCTACACTTGGAGAAGATGCAGTAAAAGGCGGTCAGATGTCTTTTATCATTTC
>JAYUTQ010000368.1:0-3352 GCA_043755055.1 Chitinophagaceae bacterium
ACAATGCTTTGCTGAGTGGCCGTACACCTGTGGCTACGCCAACCGTTGTAGCAACTCCGGTTTAATCAACTATATATAAAACGGTCGGGGCATCGATGCCCCGGCTTTTTTTTGGCCACAACGGTTTGTTTCTCTACTAACTCTGAGCCTCTTATCTGTTATCGTATCCCAAAGTCGTTTAGTTAAGCAAATTAAAGGTTGTCAGGCTGAGCCCCGTAATAAACTGGATTTACAACTTGTCGAAGCCCTTCTTGTTGATCTACAATGAGGATCTGCATGTAGCCCTTCGCCAAGCTCAGGATGACAATCCTTAGCCAAGAATGAGGCGTAAGCAGTGTGGGTTGCCTTCCTGTGCCATGGTGTTACTTGATTATGTATTTTGTGACGACTGATTGTTTAAATCAAGTAACAATAAAGCCCAGGCCGGGAGGCCTGCGCCAGTGTGTAAAAATTTTTAATGCACATAAAAAAGCCACCCCAAAAATGGAATGGCTTTTACAAAAACTATTTTCTGTTTGTTAGATGATTAACATCGCATCGCCATACGTAAAGAAGCGGTATTTATCCTTAATGGCTTTTTTGTAGGCTTCCATAATCAGGTCGTAACCGGCAAAGGCACAGGCCATAATTAAGAGGCTGGTTTTTGGTAAATGAAAATTGGTAACAAGGCTATCGGCCACATTAAAATTGTAAGGCGGATGGATAAAATGATTGGTCCAGCCTTCGGATGGTTTTAGTAATTTTTCGGCACTAAAAGAAGTTTCCATGCAACGCATAGTGGTAGTTCCAATGGAGCAAATGCGGTGATGGCCTTCTTTGGCTTTGTTTACAATGCGGCAGGCACTTTCGTCTATCCGGTAATATTCAGCATCCATTTTATGCTTGCTCAGGTCTTCCACTTCTATTGGTCTAAAAGTACCAAGACCCGTATGTAGGGTAACTTCCGCAAACCGGATACCTTTTATTTCGCAACGCTTAATCAATTGTTCGCTAAAATGCAATCCCGCCGTTGGGGCAGCTACGGCACCTTCATGCTTGGCATAAACGGTTTGGTAACGTTCTTTATCTTCCTGATCGGGTACACGTTTAATGTATTTAGGCAATGGTGTTTCACCTAAAAAATCGAGCATATTACGGAATGCTTCGTCTGTATCATCCCACAAAAAACGGATGGTACGGCCACGGCTTGTAGTGTTATCTATTACTTCGGCTACCAACTCGTCGTTTTCGCCAAAATATAATTTATTGCCTACACGAATTTTACGGGCCGGGTCTACAATTACATCCCAAAGGCGATTGGGCTTGTTGAGTTCACGAAGCAAAAAAACTTCAATCTTAGCTCCGGTTTTTTCTTTACGGCCGTACATACGGGCGGGGAAAACCTTAGTATTATTTACAACAAATACATCTTTATCATCGTAATAATCGAGGATATCACGGAAGTTTTTATTGTCCATGTTGCCTGTTTTACGGTCAATGACCATCATACGGCTGTCTTCTCTTTTCTTGGTAGGGTTTTGGGCAATGAGATTGAGGGGAAGATCAAATCGGAACTGGGATAATTTCATACCGGACACTAAATTTTAAAGGTGATGTGCCGGATAACAAACCCTGGAGGCCTTTAGTAAAGCTGGGTTGGTTGTAGTAAACCTGGCTTTACGGAGCCAGCATTTGTTATCGTGTTACGGCACGATAAATGTTTGAAAGTCTGCGAAAGTAGGGAAAATCAAACTATGTTTTTGAATTTATGATTTCCCATCGAAAGATGCATCAATATTTCCATCACTATTTGTAGGTATAACATCTTAAAAATCTGGTGATCCTGCATATTTTAAAATGTTGCAAAACACTCCTCTGCCAAACCAAAACTGAGGGTCAAGCCTGCGCCGCCGAGTCCATTGAGAATATACACACCCGGTTCAGCATTCATAAATACATGGTGTTCGCCATTTTGTAATTTGGGATAAATACCATTCCAGCTTTGGATGAGTTTCCAGTTTTGGGTGTTAGCAAAAGTGCCAGGATAATCCATCACCAGTTGGTTAATAGCTACACTATCGAATGGATCATGGGTGAGGCCATAGTGATGCGAATCGCCAACCGTTAATTCGCCCAAATTATTTTGCGACACCATTACATGGATGCCATTACTGATATATTCAGGCATTTCTGCTTTATACCTTTTCCGCAATTTTTCAAGGCCGGGGGCGGCTTTAAAACTATTGTAATGAATGAGCGATAAACCGTCACAGAGTGATGTTCCGATGGTTTCGTTTGCAGCACCTGTGGCAAAACGCATCATCTGCAGTTTGCATTTGGTAATGGCCATTTGGCTAAACAACTCCGGGTACAGTGTTTCAAAATCGGCACCGCTGCAAACTACCACCAGGTAAACTTCGTATACTTGTTTGCCGGCAGTTACCTTACCTGCACTAACCTGTGTAACCGCCCTCCCCCAAATAAAAGTTACATCTAAAAATTCCGCCAGGTAAGCTGCCACTGTGCTAATGGCCACCCTTGGGTCTACAATTATTTCTGATGTGCTGTATAAGCCGCCCAACAGGCCGCTGCCATTTACAGCATTATATTTATTGTTAATTTCATCTTTACCCATCAGGCTTACTTCCCTACCCTGCTCCCCAAAAATTTCATTAAGTTCCTGCAATACCTGCCATTCGTGGCTATGATAAGCCGTGTGCAAACTGCCAGATTCGCTATACCACAAACCTGTGCTATCGGCTATATCCGTCCAAATAGATTTGCTTCTAAGAGCCCGTTCGTACAAGCCCCCAACAGGCTGCCAATAGGCCAAACCATACCAAAATTCCTAATGGATGCACCTACTGCCTTATCTGAACGTTCAATTATGGTAACTGCATAACCCTTTAATACCAAAGCCCTTGCTGTGGCAACACCTACAATACCTGCTCCTACTACTTTAGCTGTTTTACTCATCCTTTAAAAATTTCTGATTTACGTTTTTTGAAAAATATTGCAATGCCAGTCCGGTGCCGATAATACCAACCACCGAAAGAAACATGACACCATTGCTATACAGAACAGTCCATTTTGCCTGTACCTTAAAAACCGTTTTTAAAAGCAATACCCCTACGCTGCCCAAATAGCCGAATGAATCGGCTACGTACATCAAAAAGCCCACATTGCCAGCATATTTAAAAGCAGCAATCATACGTTCGAACAAAATGCAATTAAAAGGAATATAACCCATGTAAAGACCAAGACCAACAAGCGTCATCCATGCAAAAGGGGAAATGAGTTGTTGTATAAAAAAGAAAGAACTTGGCTTTGGTAATCAGCCATCTGTTTTTACAGCCACAGAGATTCCAATAAG
>JAYUTQ010000369.1:0-1515 GCA_043755055.1 Chitinophagaceae bacterium
GGTATTACCCAAGGGTGCGGCTATAGAAGTAAGCCAAATGTTTTGCCTACCCAAAGGAAAGTCCAGCGGTTTCAGGTCTATCGTTCGCACTTCTTTACCATCAAAGTAAAACTTCATATACGTCGGCGTGTAGGTGCAGGCAAGGGTGTGAAAATCCTCATCCAATGGCGGTGTAGCTATATCTTTCACGGTACTTTTGTATTCGCCCTGCCACTTGTGCAGGTTAATGCCATATTTTTCGGGATTTTTGCTATCGTTCTCAATAATGTCAATTTCTATGGTAGTATTTTCAGTACCGGTACCACCCTTTCCATTATACCCCATTAACCAAAACGAGGTATGCCAGCCGCCACCCGGTGGTACTTTCATACGTGCCTCATAATAGCCAAAATGAAAACTATCGGCCGATATAATACCGGCACCGGTATACATTTTATCGCCTGCCATTTCCTTTTTCAGGTTAAGGTGCAACAATCCATTTTTTATCTCCACATTGGCAGGCAGTTGGGTACTCCAATGTTTACTATCGGTTCTATGCACCCATTTTTTCATATTTAGCTTTTTTCCTGTAAACTCATCCACAAATTGCAAGCGGTAAGTAAGGCCATCTATCTGTAAGGTTTTAGCAACCTGTGCAACTGCAAAAACGGGCAGGAACCCTATAAAAAAAATGGCCAACATTACCTTACTAAAAATGGTTAGCCTTTTTAAACAAGCGCTTATAATTTTCATGATTGGTTATTTATTTACTTAAATGCTGAACTACTTTTTTAATGCTAATGGAGCATTGATGCGGGTGATGCCGCCAAATTTTAATAGCAGCCACCCTACAGGATGTAAAAATGCCATGATAAGGAACCACTGTGCATAACCATTGCCCTGCACCAGGGTAAGCACCGGTTCAAGCAGTGCATTTAATGCCTTGTCAAGAAAACCGGCCGGCTTGGTAGATGGACCGGTAACCATGGCCGCTACAATCATATTCATCATAATACCACCTACCGTACTACCCGCAGCCACCACGCTAAATACTGTGCCCAGCGAGTGTTTTGGTACCACGTCAACCACCAGCGAGCTAATGTTAATGAGCCATGCAAGCGAGGCCAGCACGGTGCAAACACTTAACGTCATAGACAGGTTTAAACCCGAAGCCATGGATATAAAAGGTGATAGCGGCATAATACAGGCACAGCCCAACATTACCCACATACGGCTGGCAGCGGGCGCCACTCCACGTTTTACTATGCGGCCCGATAGCCATCCGCCTAACAGACTACCTACGCCAGCCGCACCATAAATGACCCAGGTAATTTTAAGTTGCTCCTGCGATAAATTGCGATCGGCATTCAAATATTTTGGAAACCAGAACTGGAAAAAATACCAAACGGGATCGGTAATAAGGCGGCCCACCAACAACAACCAGGTGCCCTTGAAAAGAAATACCTGCTTCCACGACCATGTGGTGGTTTTGTTGGATTCTAATGCATCTTCTTCAGCGGCAGCCTTTGTAACCAA
>JAYUTQ010000370.1:0-1515 GCA_043755055.1 Chitinophagaceae bacterium
TAAAAATTGTAAAAATTCTTTCTAGTTAAACAAGTTTATATAGGCTGTGGTCTGCCTAACGAAATTTTAAAATTTTCAAATCTATAACAATGTCAAAAAATCTTAATAAGTACCTGCACACAAGTATGGATAAACTAGCAGGGCTTGAACATAACTCCAAGAAAACAAAAATTGTAGCCACTGTAGGGCCGGCCTGCGATACTTACGAAAAACTACTGGAATTGGTTAAGGCTGGTGTAAATGTATTTCGCTTGAATTTTAGCCATGGTGCACACGAAGACAAACAAAAAATAATCGATTTTATACGGCAAATTAATAAAACCGAACCATTTAATATAGCCATACTCGGCGATTTGCAAGGGCCTAAGCTTAGAGTTGGAGAGATTGAAAACAATTCGTTGCTGCTTACTGTTGGCGACATCCTCACATTTACAAATGAAAAATGTGTAGGTACATTGGAAAAAATTTATGTAAGCTATCCCAACCTTGCCGGCGACGTAAAAATTGGCAACAAAATTTTGATAGACGATGGTAAAATGGAAGTGGTAGTAAAAGATATTACCAAAGAAGGAAATGTAAAAGTAGTGGTATCCTTAGGCGGTATTTTATCATCTAAAAAAGGAATCAACCTGCCTGATACCAAAATTTCTTTGCCAGCCCTTACCGAAAAAGATTTAATAGACCTTGAATTTATTATTGAACAACAACTGGATTGGGTAGCATTAAGTTTTGTACGCAGTGTAAAAGATATTGTCATCCTTCGCAGTAAGCTGCAGGAGAAAAAAAGCAAGACAAAAATCATTGCTAAAATAGAAAAACCGGAGGCTTTATTAAATATCCGCGACATCATTATTGAAAGTGATGCTATAATGGTGGCACGTGGCGATTTGGGTGTGGAAATGCCGGTAGAAAAAGTGCCGATGATACAGAAAGATCTGATTAAGAAATGCATGCACCGTGGCAAGCCGGTAATAGTGGCTACGCAAATGATGGAAAGCATGATGGACCGCACAAAACCTAACCGTAGTGAGATTACCGATGTAGCCAATGCCGTGCTGGAAGGCGCTGATGCGGTAATGCTAAGCGGCGAAACAGCCGCTGGCCAATACCCAACCCTGGTAGTAGAAACCATGACCAAAATTATTAGGGAAGTAGAAGCAACAGGTTACGACTATAACCGTGAAGAGACTTTGAAGCCGCAGCCACATTCGCCATCTTTTCATAGTGATGCTGTATGCTACAATGCCTGCAAACTGGCACAGGATCTTAATGCTGATGCCTTAATTGGTATGACGCAATCAGGCTACACAGCTTTTGTACTAAGTAGCTACCGACCACAAGCCCCGTTGTTTATTTTTAGTAAAGAACGTACGCTTATTAACCAGTTAAGTTTAAGTTGGGGTGTACGTGCATTTTATTATGCCGAAGAAGATAGCCTGGATGATATTATTAACGATCAGATAGGAATTTTAAAAAACAGAGGATTTATTACTACGGGCAATGTTGTAATCAATA
>JAYUTQ010000371.1:0-1513 GCA_043755055.1 Chitinophagaceae bacterium
GTTGAGCATTATGAACGACCTGCATTTTTAAACGACACAACCGTTAAGATTTGCGCAGGTAAAACACGTAATCTCAATACAATTTTTACACTTGATGCAGATTATATTAATGTAGACTGGACAACAGCTACACCCAATGCAGTAGGTGAAGGCGTTTATACCGGTACCTTTAGAAATAGTTTTACAGATTGTGTATATGATGTGGAGGTTACAGTAGAAGTGGTACCGAATACGCCGCCTAATTTAAATTTATGTGTATTTAACACAACTACGAATGCATCGGTTTTTACTACCAATTTTTTTAGAACAGTAACCATAGATAAATTGGGTAATACGTGGGCCGGTACAGAAAATGGTGGCTTGTATAAATTTGAGCCATTGGTTGGTACGGCTTGTGGTGGCGTTTGGAAAAAAAATATTCCCGTTTCAGGAATATCTGCAGCTATAAACAGGTATAAAGATTTGCAGGTAAGCCCGGTGCCTGGCGATAACAGTATTTGGGCTGCCAGCCAGGGTCACGACCATCCCAGAGATATTACCGGAGGTATAGATAGGATCCTGAATTTAAATTCGGCAATACAGCACTGGGGTTCCGTAAATGTGCCTATGAGTACCGAATTGGGATCTCGTAACGTAAACTCTTTAACCATTGGTAATAGCGGTAAAATATATGCTGCACTTAGTCAGTCGCTAACCAATGATTCTTCCGGATCTACTATTTTGGAAGGTGGAATTTATCATAATACAACTACCAATCCGGCTACAGATTTTACGAAGTTTTTGGGAGGGCAGCCATTAGCCGATATCAGGATAACAGCTAGTGGCAAAAGAGGCAATAAAATTTGGTTTGGTGTTAATAAATCCTGTAACCCTTCTAGTGGAGGCTGCATTAATCCTTACATACTCGAAATGAATGATCCGAGTATGCTTATTACAAACAACTATAATGAAACAAACACGCCATTGCCATTTACAAATCAGGGATTAATAGTAACTGCAATATTTACTGCTAAGGATGGCCGTACCTATGTGGGTCTAAACGATAGTTTGGGTATTGGTGTAGCCATGCCAGATAATGGTGTTAACGCGGCAGAGTGGACATTAGTAAATACTTCCAATTCTCCCTTGCCTTACAATGCCCGTATTAATTTTAATGCCATTACCGAAGTGGATGGCGAAATATGGTTTGGTACCAACTTTGGTTTAATGGTATATGATGGTATAGGGCCGCTTACCGAGTGCTCATCTTATAAGTTTTATACCACAGCGCAAGGGCTGCCAAGCAATAATGTAACCGACATAGCTTTTGATAGCACAAACTATAATCTTTGGATTACTACAGCAAATGGCATTGCAAAAGTGGCTACCAATCATGAAATTAGTGGTACCGTTTTTAACGCAAGTTGCGGTAGATACACCGCTCTAAGAAGCAACATCAGAAGGGTTCCATTAAAAGCTGTAACGGTGTATTTGTTTGAAAAGCGTACTAATTTGCCCGATATCATAGTTGATT
>JAYUTQ010000372.1:0-7604 GCA_043755055.1 Chitinophagaceae bacterium
CCCAATAAATACTGAATTTGGAACCCTTGCGTGGGTTTTTGTCGTTGAGTGGGTTGCGTTTGTTTTTATCTTCCCGTTGTTGTTGTTCTTCAGGTAACATATTTGTAGTTCTAAGCTTTCTTGATTGTATATAATAACAACCTGCGTTCAATTTGTTTGCAGGTTGATAGACATTTTAACTTTCGTTTGTGTTGCATTCGCATGATGGTCATTAGTCACCAGGTCAAAAGTCAATAGTTCAATCGTCAATTTTTTATTTCCTGTCAATGACCAACTGACCAATGACCCAATGCCTTCTTTACGTTCATCCTTCGTGGCTGGTGGAAGGTGCATCATGCCACATTTCCTCCAACTGGTAAAAATTTCTTGATTCTGGCTGCATCACATGTACCACCACATTCACGTAATCTATCAATATCCATTTTTGAGCCTGATAGCCTTCGTGTTGGTAGGGTAATTCGCCGGTTTCTTTTCTTACAATTTCTTCCACGTTATCCGCAATGGCTTTTACCTGAGTGGTGCTGTTTGCTTCGCAAACAATAAAGAAGTCTGCCGATGCTTCAATGATTTTTCTCAGGTCAAGCGACACAATATTGGTTCCTTTTTTTTCCTGGATAGCTTTAATGATCGTCTTGAAAAGTTTGGAATTGCGGGTAAGCCTTGTAATAGGCTTTGTGGGAACAGTAGAAACGGTTTTAGTTGTCAAACACTATAAAATTTAATTCCCTTAAAAAGGATTGAAAGAATAAGTTGATTTTTGAAGTTCAAAAGTAACCATTTAGTTTGTAAACCATAATGCCATCGATTGGAAACCATATAACCGTTTTAAACTCAATTGATAGTTCCAACAACTATGCCATGCAGCAGGTACATGCAGGAATGGCGGAACACGGGCAAGTTTGGTTTGCCCTGGAACAAACGGCCGGCAAAGGGCAGCGGGGCAAAGAGTGGAAGGGTACTGCTGCCGAAAACATTCTGATGAGCGTGGTTTTGGAAACCTGCAAGCTAACTATCGGCCAGCAATTTAGATTAAGTGCGGCAGTAGCCGTAGCCGTAAGAAACTTTTTTGCACAACATGCCGGTGAAAATACTTGTATTAAATGGCCGAACGATTTGTACTGGTGTGACAGTAAGGCAGGTGGAATACTAATTGAGAATGTAATTGGCGGCCCAAGGTCGGTCGACGGTCAACAGTCGACGGACAACAACGTTTGGAAATGGGGCGTTGTGGGCATTGGTATAAATATTAACCAGTTTATATTTCCCGAAAGTTTGCCCAATCCCACATCACTCTGCCATATTACCCAAAAAAAGTACCAAATGATGGAGCTCTTAAACGAGTTATGTGCCTGTTTGGAAAAGCAATGGCAGCTTTTAGTAAAAGGTAAATGGGATGAAATTTATAAAGAGTACAATAAGCATCTGTACAAGCTTGGAAAGCCGGTGCGGCTTCGCAAAAAAAACGTGGTAATGCCGTGTACTATTCGTGGCGTTTCTAAAAATGGAAAATTACTGATTGTGGAAGATGAAACGGTAAGGTTTGGTTTTGGCGAAGTAAGCTGGGAGCTATAATTAAGAAGCCTTCACATTGACTATCATAAGTCAATGTGAAGGCTTCTTTTAATCGAAATTTAGTTACAGTTCGTGTAAGCAACACCTATTTTTTCCAAAGGGATGGCAGATGAAGATGTAGCATCCTTAATTAATTGTACAGCTGCAGGGCAATCTTGTAAATAATCAATAAGTGGTTTTTTGGTGTTAAACAGGCCTGTTTTTACGCCTTTATCATCGCCATTCTTTTTTACTAAGAATTCTCCACCCTGTGGTACAATTACTTTCATGGTTGTTATTTTAGGCGAAACAAATACCTCTTTCATAAGCGAATATTGGGAGCCTCCTAAAAGTGCAGAACCAAACTTTTGAGCTATATAAGATTTGCCTTCAGCATCTTTCATGGAAGTGATTTTAGAAACATAAGTGCCTAATTGCTTTTCTTCTCCTGATTCATTTTTGTAAGTAATTAATACTTCTACGTCTGATGCATCCAAATCTAAAATATTTCCACTTTCGCTTATTGCAGGCTCAGGGTACTTTATTTTCAAAATGCCTGTATAAGTACCGCTTTGTTTTCTATCATCAATGGTAGCAGTACCATTTACTACATAATAGCTAAATAGATCTGCATTTACTTCTCTATCAATTACCGGTAATGAATTGCTTGTGTTTAATTCTGTAATTTCTGGTGTTAAGGCAGTCATCATTTTTTCACACTCTTCACTATTTTTAAATTTAATAAGGCCCATCATTTCCTTTACTGTTTTGTCTATTGGTTTAAATTGCTCAATGTAAGATATAGCCTTTTCGTTATTGCCAGTAAGAATATAATAATTGGTTAGGTTTAAATAACCAGCCCGTTTTACTTCGTTGCTATCTTTTGTATCAGCAAAAACGGTCATTTTTTCCCAGCTTGGCACTAGCTTTTCGGCCATTTCTGTAAAAGATTGTATACTGGTTCTACATGCTTTTTTTAAAGCATCGGCCTGGTCATTCATAACTTTTAATTCAGGAAATTTCTTTACATCGTTCAAATATGCAATTCGTAAAGAAAAATTTGATTGGCCACCCGTTAGCTTTGACTCAAATGCTTTTGTGCTTGCATTAATCACCTGTTGTATTATGGTATTTCTAATCAGTTCTTCATTCGCTTTTACATCAGATGAAGACCACTTTTCATTAAAATGCGTCAGCGTTTCCGGATTAATGTATTGTTTTAAAAATAACTGGCGGCCGTACCTGTCGTAAACGGCTGTATAGATAGCCATATTAGTTTTAAAATCTAAACCTGTAGCGGGTGCCACAGCCGATGTATAACCTTTAGCAGCATATAATTGCAGTAAAGCTACTATATGGAAATCTCCGGTGCTATCTACCTGTCGTAAACCTGCAAATGGTATCAGGTAGTTTTTACGAAATGAATTTTTTACTTCTTCTGCTTTTGCATTGGTCCCTAATATAGATGTGCGGTTACTTACCAGCACCTTTACATCGTAGGTTTTAAAAGTGCCATCTGTTTTTATGGTAGGGGTAACTGGTAAATTAATTGAAGCGGTACTATAATCAAATTCCTGAGATAAAGCCTTATATCCTGTAACAATAAACAAGCAAGAGATAAAGAAGCAAACGATTTTTTTCATAAGTATATGGTTAAATTATGCACGAATAAAAGCCAAAAAATGTTAGGATAGGAAGATTTCTTAATTGCTATTTATGTATTATGCCAAAAGAAAATCTATCGTTCGCTGAAGATAAAACAGTAAGGTTTGTTTTTGGGGAAGTAAGCTGGGAGATTAGTTGATTGGTTAATTGGTTGATTGGTTAATTGGATAATTAGATCAATCGTAAATTAGCTATCCCCCTGGTTTATAGCGTCTGGCGTCAAGCGTCCGGCGTTAAGCTTCTTCTGCTTCCCTAGCTTCTATTTCGAACTTGTTATTGTAATAGCCATGGCGGATACTTTCCCATAAATATTTGGCTAAAAAACCAAAGTAGCCATGTTGCTGATATTGCTCAATATGTTTTAATTCGTGTTTTAGCCATTTATCGTTTTGTAAAAATTCCTGTTTGGTAACGCCCCATATATGGATGGTGTTGCCAAAAACGATGGCCATGTTACCGCCATTCATGAGTTTGGCAGCAAGTCTGGCTCTCCACGAATTTTCTTTTATTAAGATGTTGCTTTGTGTCACCTCGGGTTTGTTTTATTTACTTCAATAAGGTTACACTACCCTGTTGCACAAGGCTAACACCAAGAATATCTTTACCTTTTACAACCCAGTAATAAGTACCCACAGGCATTGGTTTGTTGCTGTTGCTATTACCATTCCATGGTTTATTAAAATTGGTGCTTTTATATACAAGGTTTCCATACCGGTCGTAAATATCTACCTGCATTTGTAAGGGCACGCCTTTATAGCGAATGGTAAATACATCATTAATGCCATCGCCATTTGGCGAAAATGCATTGGGTATTTTTAACTCTAAAGTATCGGCTATAATAATTTTCACTACTGCATCCGGCGTAACGCAGCTGCCCCGGCTAAGCCGTACATAACCATTAAAATCATTTTGCATGTTTAAAAAATTAAACCTGCCATTATTGTTTTCGCTCAGTACATTTTTATTGGCATCCAGTAATTGATATTTACCGCCATTGCTATATGGCATAGCCAAACTGATAGCGGTATCGCTGCCCCGGACTACATAAAATTGTGGGTAAGCGGGTGTTGGTAAACTGGAACTTGCCCGGTCTATAACAACGGGGTATACCGGCGAACTGCAACCCCAATTATCGAATACCTGTAAATTATAAGTGCCGCCAGAAAGGCCGGTAGCCCAGGCAGCATTGCTAATAAACCTATTCAAACTATCACTAATAATATAGCCATAGGGGAATGCGCCGCCCTTAACCATAATATTAGAAAAGCGGCCTGTAGAAAGACTACAGGTATCAGCCTCCTTATATAGTTCGCCAATGCTTATTATTACTTTTTTTGTTTGTAAAATGGTATCGGTAAAAATAATTTTACTACACCCATTGCTATCTGTTGCCAATAGTCTGTAAATGCCCTCATCTATATTATTTAAAACAGCCGTAGTGCTTAGCACTGCACCTGATGCCGAAAGCCATTGTAGCTGATGAAAATACGGATTGGTATTGAACTGTGTAACCCGAATATAACCATTGGCAGAATCGCAACTTGCAGGTCGTTTGTTTACAGTTGCTAATTTTAAATCAATAAAAATAGTACTATCTACCCGTAGGTTGGCAGATGTTCGGCTACAGCCCGAAGCATTAACTGCAAGCAATCTGTAAACACCACTTGAAAGATTAGCCGCATTAATATTGGTAGCAACGGTATCGCCGGTGTTTACATTTACCCAATAAAAATTGGTGGCATTGGTTGTGGTAACATTGGTAATAGAACCTGTATTTCTGTCACAGCCCGAAGGGTTTATAATTGCGGCAGCCGTGTTAATGCTGATTTTGCCATTATCGTTTATGGTGTAAAATGGTGAGTACAAAGTGTCGCATGGTGATGCATCTTTATATTTAAGCCGGTATATTCCTGCGGGTACGCCGGTTAAGTTGTTATCAATACCCACTATTGTTCCGGCATTATTTAACCAGAAAAAACTACCAGAAGGCCCGGGGTTTATAATACGAATACCGGTAATACTTCCCTCGCTGTTGCCACAAGTATCTTGCCTGATGGTTGCCTGACTAATGTCCATTACCGGGCTCGGTTCAAGGGTTAAAATATATGGCCCTGCTTCTTTATAGCAGGAAGTATCTATGAGCGAAATAACCCGAAAGGTATAGGTGCCGGCTATAAGATTTGTAACATCCGGGGTGTTGCCCACAACTGTGCTTGATTGGTTTTTCCACTCAAACCTCACCGGCCCCGTTGGGTTACGGCCCGGCACTACTTTTATTCCGGTTATTTTGCCACCATTTACTTTGCATACAAATGGGTTTAATAGTTGCAATAGATTGCTGTCTATATCAAAATTGTATTCGGGTATGGTAATGAGGCGGGTTTGTAAAATGCAGCCAAGATGAATAAGCCTGGCTACCAACCTGTACCTGCCTCCCCTTGCTATAAGGTCGGTATCGCTGCCAAGGCTGCTGCCGGTTTCGTTTTGCCATTCCCATTGTACATCTTTAAAAAATTTAATACCATAAATTTTGCCCGGCCTTTCGCAAGTGCTCGGTAAAATTCTAATAGCGGTGCTATCAAAAATAAAATTATACGGCACATAAAACCTGCTGGTTGTGCCATTGCCGTTAGTGCTGGTAAATGATGTGTTACAGTCAATATTTCCATCATACCGAAATTTTCCGTTAGCATCACAAAGCAGTGTGGTATCGTATGTTATGCCATTGTATATCTGGTTCAGGCATTGGTTGTTTCTAAATACTTCTACCTTACACCCTGCACAACTGCTGCCGGTAACCACTTGCGCATAGAGGCTATCCAACTGTATTACAGGCACTGTAACTGCAGGGCTTGTATGCCGGATGCCATTGATAGTACTACTACCCGTACAAATGATAATATTCTTACTTATTGTAATGTACTTATTGCCAAAGTTGGCTACGGCACCTTGTGGAAATTTTTCAATCAGGTTCTGTTCCAGAATAGAACCGCCGATAATACCGCTGTCGCAATTATTTATGGCAATGCCTACCCCGGTATGTGGCAGGGGCGGAGTAGGTGCGGCAACGCAGGTTAGTTCATTTTGTATAATGGAAAAACGATTTTTTAAATTGGCAAGGGCAATGCCATTGTTGTATAAGTTTACAATGTTGGCTTTAATTATTACAGGGTTGTAGCCAATATTATTTAATGGATTTACAGCCACATTAATTGCCGTTTTTGAAATACTACTTAGCGCTGTATTAAAACTACCTGCCGGGTTAAAAGTATTGTATCCAATATAGGCATTGGTTGCAACATCACCGGGCAAAGTCTTGATGATTAATTGGATACCAGCCAGTATGGATTCAAAGTTATTAGCCCCGGTGCCGGTGATGTTATTGCCAATAATAAAATCTTTTATACCATTACAATAAATACCAATAATATTTCCACTTTGGCTAAAGCTGCTGCCACCGGTACTTATACCTGCTCTTGGGCCAATATTATTGTTGTAAATTTTTATTCCAAAGCTTGGCGTTAAAGCCGGGCCGGGCCTGCCGGCAGGTATTGAGTCTATACGTATGCCATAATAATTACCACTGATAACATTACCCCGCTGAGCCCTGCCAATTTCTATGCCCGATACATTTTGCATAAAAATGCCATCGCCATAGGTGTCAAAATCGTTAAGCGGATCTGCGGGTATAAAGTTTACAATGGCAAGGCCATAAATACCAACATTGCTGGCGTTTGTAATTGTAAGCCCTCGCCTTACCTGCGGGTAAGAAATGCCACGGATAATTATTTTGGCTTCGGTTTGTGTACTCAATGCCGGCCCTGATTGGGTGGTGCCATCTATAATTACATTGCTGGTAATATCGGGTAATTCGCTGTCGAGAACTATGCTGCGGTTTGCAGGGTTGTTAAGATCAAATTTTATGGTGTCGGTAAGTACCTGTCCGTTTCCATTGCTCTGCTGAATGGCGGCCCGTAAAGTACCGGTACCGGCATCGGCATTATTGGTTACAGTAATTATATTTTGGCCTTGGGCCGAAAATGTAAAACCGGCCAGCAGTAGTATGGGTATTAATTTTTTCAAAACGCTGTAAAGATAACGAAGCAGGGCTGATGATTATTTTGATACATATCTAAAGATTGCCTATCAGGCAGATAAGTTGCCTCTACAATAATGTTGTTCATCATTTCAATATAAGTACATCCATTTTATTATTCTAATACAAAAAAATAGCAGCCGAAATGGCTGCTATAAAAAATGGAATAACTATCGCTATCACGGTTCAAGCGCAAATGCTGCAGAAGCCGATCTGTCGAGATAACCCAAATGCGAACTTCCGTTTATAGCCAGTGTATGCACATGTAAAAACTCTGCAAAGGCGGCCTTTT
>JAYUTQ010000373.1:0-3337 GCA_043755055.1 Chitinophagaceae bacterium
GGATTTTGCATGGTTTGCCGATAAGCGATTTATAGTACAGCACGACGTTGTAGCCTTGCCCACCAACCCAAAAGTAGATGCCTACACTTTTATATTGCCTTCCAGAGAAACCCTTTGGAAAAACAGTATCAGCTACACTACCCGGGCATTAAAATTTTATTCTGAAGAACTGGGCGACTATCCATATTCAAGTGTAAGCATTGTATGTGCTCCGCCCAAAACTGCGAGTGGCGGCATGGAGTACCCAACCATTACTTTAATAAATTCTTATGGAACAGATGAAAAAGATCTGGACATCGTAATAGCCCACGAAGTAGGCCACAACTGGCTACAAGGCATGCTAGCCACCAACGAAAGAGACCACGCATGGATGGATGAAGGCATGAATACGTATTATGAAAAAAAATACAGGGCGTTAAATTATGTACCTGTTGTAAAACCGAAAAAGGAATTTAAAGGCGGTACTTTACCAGACGACCCCGGGGAATTGTTACTTTATTCTTTGATACAGGAACGGAAAGACCAACCCATGGAAACGCCAAGTGAAGCCCTTACTAGAAATAATTATGCAGGCGTAGCCTATACCAAAGGAGCCTTGTGGACGGAGAAGCTGGAACAAACCGTTGGAAAGGAAAAGATGAAACAATTAATGCAGGCTTATTTTGCCCAATGGAAAATGAAACATCCTTTGCCTGAGGATTTTAAAAAGATTGCAGAAACTACAAGTGGTCAATATCTGGATGAACTGTTTAACCTCATTTATTTAAAAGGAAGCCTCAATAATCCTGAACCTGAAAAGCCAGTTAAAGTGGTGGGATTGATACCGCCATTAGATGGCAAGGCAAAATATATAACGGTTGGCCCGGCATTGGGTTATAATGCTTACGACAAACTAATGATCGGGGCATTTATTCATAACGTTGGTATGCCCACCAATCCGTTCAAATTTGCATTGGCTCCCATGTTTGCAACAGGTTCCAAACAGCTCAGTATTATTGGCGCAGCCGCTTATTCTTTTTACACCACGCCTGCAAATGCCGCCATTCAAAAAAAAATTCACAGCATTACTCCGGCCCTTACTATTGCTAAATTTAGCACCGACGATGGCGATGGGGATCAGTTTCAGAAACTGTATCGTGGCTTTGTGAAAGTAGTGCCGTCTATTAAGGCCGAGTTTACCAAAAGCAGCCCCACCAGCAACATTACCAAATGGATAGAATGGAAATCTTTTTTTATAAGTGAAGGCCAGTTTGACTATAAACAACGCCGCCTTCCGCAAGATACTTTCCAGTTTTATGCTTTAAAGAGTGGCAGCATTAACAGAGCTGTTCACCAACTGGCTTTTGGTATTACTAACAAACGCCATTTGTATCCGTACACTGCTGTTGCCCAATTGCAAAAAGCAAGCGATATCATAAGAGCTACATTTACAGGTAATTATTTTTTTAATTACAGTGCCACACAAGGTGTAAACATCAGGTTTTTTGCAGGTAAAATATTTTATGCAAATGCTAAAACAGACAAGCTACGTTTTACCAATAGCCGCTACCACTTTACAATGTACGGCGCCAATGGCGACGATGATTACACTTACAGCAATCCATTTATAGAGCGTAACCAAAGCACAGAATTTAAGGGCAAACAAATAATGATACGTGATGGTGGCTTTAAATATCGCAGCGATTTTAGCAGCGAAAGACCCGGACGAACAGACAATTGGATGGCTGCTCTCAATCTGTCTTTTGATGTACCCGATAACATCAACCCCCTGGCTATTTTGCCCATTGATTTGCCATTAAAAGTGTTTACAGATATTGGTACTTATGCTGAAGTTTGGGACGAAAATAATCCCAATCCAAAGTTTCTATACAGTATGGGTTTGCAGTTGCCTTTACTAAAATGCATCAATATTTATTGGGCCATTATACAGAGCAAACAGTTTAAGGCTCCCAACGAATTAAATGGTACTAAGTGGTGGCAAAAGAATGTAACATTTAGTATCGATCTGCAAAATGTGAAGCCGGAAATTGCCGGAATTAATTTGTGGTAGTGAGTTGGAAAAGTTAGGAAGGTTTTATTTTTATTAGCCAAGCTGTTGTACTACTATCAAGCGACATTGGTCCCGCAAAATGCGGGATTGTAAATCCCGTAGTATTACGGGGCTCCATTCATCAACAGTAATACTATTTAGCAACAACAGTACCCACTCTAAAGCCTCTTGTTTTCTTACATTCATGGCATTGCACTTCTTACAAAATAATAAAATTGATAAATCCCGTTGGGACGAAGCTATTCGTAACTGTGCCAACGGGCTTATCTATGCGTGGAGCATTTATCTGGATCAATTATGCCCGGGCTGGAGTGCATTGGTAAATGATGACTATACGGTACTGATGCCTTTGACCCACAAAAAAAAGTACGGTATCAGCTATTTATATCAGCCACCGTTTTGTCAGCAACTTGGCGTTTTTACAACCGGAATAATAACTGAAACAATAGTTGAGGATTGTATCGTTGAATGCAGAAAGCATTTTTCATTCGGCGAAATTTTTCTTAATAGCAACAATACTTTTAGCGTTCCAACCGGGGTTCCGCTACACAATAATTACATCCTCCGATTAGATAAAACTTACCCTCAAATTAGAAATAATTACACCAACGACCTACTGAAAAAAAACCTTCAACGAACTGAAAAGTTCAACCTCCAATACCTTGCAGACAGCGATGTAGAAATGGCTGTATCTACTTTTAAAGAACTATATGCCGACCGGACGTCCCATGTAACCGACAACGGTTATAATTCCTTTTTATCATTGGCACAAAGCCTTTATAAAACCGGTAATGCATTTGTAAGACAAGTGAAAATGCCTAATGGCGAATTATTGGCCTGCGGTCTTTTTTTTAAAGATGACAAGCGGATTTACAACATTGCCTCCTCCACATTACCCAATGGCAGAACTTTTGAAGCCAACCATGTTCTCTTCGATCAATTGATACAGGAGTTTGCCCAAAGTGGCCTTGTACTTGATTTTGAAGGCAGCGATTTACCTGGCATTGAACGGTTTTACAAAAAATTTGGGGCAGTAAACGAACCCTATCCATTTTTAAAATGGAATGAATTACCATGGCCATTAAGGCTATTGAAAAAGTAAGAAAGAGTTGGCCTAAAATAGTAATACCAAATGGACATTTTAAATAGTCCAATCTTGTAACCCTGAAAAGGGTTTAACAACAGTAACCCCGGGTAAAACCCGGGGAATAATGCGAAGAAAGTTCACAACCCCAAAGGGGTTGAATAACAAGCATTTAACAATCCGAGTAATCAGTTCAACCCCTT
>JAYUTQ010000374.1:0-1510 GCA_043755055.1 Chitinophagaceae bacterium
CATCACATACAATTTTTTAATGCCAAAATCTACCCACATGCCTTTATGGCCCAATGGCTTTTTTACAATTTTTCCATCTATTCTTACCGCTCCGCTTTGTCCAAGACCTTCGGCCATCGTAGTAGCTGTACCATGCGATAAGCCACCGCCAACCGATGCAAAAGCAAGTTGTAATGTAGTAGCGTCGGGCATTTTTTTTTTAGAAATAGTGCCATACAATCTGTGGGAACCACGTCAAACCCAACGCCCGGCATTATCATTATACCTGCTTTTAATGCTTTGCTGTTATAGCTTTTGCACATTTCGAAAACCGCTATTTCACCAGTAATATCCAGATAATGGGTGCCGGTTTTAAGGCAGGCATCTACCATTTGTTTTGCAGTATGGATAAATGGCCCCGCAGCATGTAATACTAATTTTACCTTGGATAATGTTGCTAAAAGGTTGGCTTCATCGTTAAGGTCAAATATCAAATATTCAAGTCCGTATTCTTCGGCTAACGGTTGTATCAGCGTTTCGTTTCTGCCAGCCAAAATTGGCGATAAGCCATATTCCGAAGCTAAACGTGTAATTAATTTTCCGGTATAGCCATTGGCTCCGTATAATAAGAAATTATTAGTTTTCATCATGTTTTACAAATGCTTTTACAACCTATCTAAACCCTAAACCTAAAACACTTATTTCATCATTTGCAAACAAACAGGTTTCGGTATCTTAATTTCTTCGCCGGTAGCATAAAGCATACCTGTTTGCTGGTTTCTTTTAAAAATTACAATATTGCCGCTATCCTGATTGGCCACTAGTAAAAAATTACCTGTAGGGTCTATACAAAAATTTCTTGGTTTAATACCCATTGTAGATTGGTAGCCTTTGGCTTCCAATGCACCGGTTGTTTGATTTACAATAAAAATGGCAATGTTATTTTCTACGCCCCTGTTACTGGCATACAAAAATTTACCGTCGGGTGAAATATGAATATCTGCACTTCCGGGCATTCCCTTAAAGTCTACTGGATGTGTAGCTATTTTTTGGATACTCGTTAAAGTTCCCTTTGCATATTGGTAAGCTTCTACCTGCCCTGCGAGTTCTTGTATGAGATATGCATATGGTTTTTTAGGATGAAATACAATGTGCCTTGGGCCGCTGCCGGCTGGTGTTTCGGCATAAGGAACGATTGCAGGTTCTAAAGGAAGATTGGAAGATTGATTAAATTTATAAACCATCACTTTGTCCATTCCGAGGTCGGGTACCATCAGGTATTTTCCGTCTGGTGAAAATACGGTAGCATGTACATGGGCTTTTTCCTGCCTTGCTTTATTGGTACTCTTTCCTTCATGTTGTATAAACTGTGACGAGGGCATTAAAGATCCGTTTTTATTGGTTTTAAAAACGGAAAGATTGCCACCAGTATAATTACCCGTAGTTACCCATTTTCCGCTTTTAGTAATAGCTATATAGCAGGGGTTATCACCCCCACTTGTTTGTTGATTTAAAAATTTTAATATGCCCT
>JAYUTQ010000375.1:0-1508 GCA_043755055.1 Chitinophagaceae bacterium
GAATGTGGTTTTTGCGAACCCAACTGCCCAAGCCGTGATGTTACCACCACACCAAGAAGAAGAATTGTAGTACGCCGTGCCTTGCAGCAATTACGAAAAAAGGGAATGCGTAAAGAAGAAAAGCAGTTGCTGAAAGAATACCAGTATTATGGTCTTGACACCTGTGCAACAGATGGCCTTTGTGCCACCGATTGTCCGGTAGATATCAATACCGGCGAATTGGTAAAACGGCTTCGCAACGAACAGCACGGAAGCTTTGCAAACTGGATGGCAGGCAAGTTTGCCACTAACTATAAATTGGTTGAAAACCTGGGCCGCTTAGGCATAAGAAGTATTGCATTTATAGATGGCATTTTAAATAGTAAAATTATAGGCCGAAGCACAAAGGCTTTGCATAAAATAATACCAGCCATACCTGTATGGATTTCTGCCGTAGGCAGGCCACCACACAAATTAAACAGCCAGCCTGCAGCGCCACAAGTGGTGTATTTTACAGCATGCATTAATAGGTTAATGAGTAGTAACGAAAACGGCAAACCTACACTGCAACAAACTTTTTTAAACCTGTGTAAAAAAGCGAATATTGATTTATTGCTACCGAAAGACATTACCGGCTACTGCTGCGGACAACCTTTTAGCAGCAAGGGTTTTAAAGAAGCATCGCTTACGGTACAGGAGAAAGCAATTGATGCATTGTTACAATGGAGTAACGATGGTAAACTGCCTGTTGTAATTGATTTTACATCATGTACGTACACTTTTATCCAAAACAAGCAATACCTCTCTGCCGATTATAAAATAAAGTTTCAGAAACTGACATTATTAGACAGTATTCAATTTTTAAATGAAAATATTTTACCCAAAATAACCATTACAAAAAAGGCTGAAACGGTAGTCATACATCCGGTATGTGCTGCTACCAAATTATACCTAAACGAACAGTTTGCCAGCATTGCCAAAGCCTGTGCTAACGAAGTAATAAAACCGGCATACTCCGGCTGCTGCGGTATGGCAGGCGACCGTGGTTTTTTAGTGCCGGAACTTACTGCCGGAGCTACCAAAATGGAATTGGATGAATTAAAAAACAAGCCATGCAATGGCTATTACGCCAGTAGCACCACCTGCGAAATAGCCTTGACCGAACAAAGCGGCCACCGCTACGAACACATCATGTATCTGATGGATGAAGTGAGTTTGTAACGACGTACTTCTAGCTTACCATACATTAGGTATAGCAAAGCTTAGATATTATAGCAGTGGTTGCAGTCAAGCGTTTTTTTAACCGTAGGCCAGACCTGTTTGTAGAATTTTATTAATAAGATATTTTTTTGGGCATAGCCCAAACCTGTAAAAATGATTCATGTTTATACACAGTGCTTGCCTACGGCCAGCAAATAAATTAAATCGTTTATTTACTACAAACAGATGTGGGATATGCCCACAAAACACAATTGAATAGAAATTGTCGTTTTTACAGAGATTGCTAACACTAACCATAACCCCTACAT
>JAYUTQ010000376.1:0-3328 GCA_043755055.1 Chitinophagaceae bacterium
GCGCCACAAAGGCTTATAGCAAGGGCAATAAGTGTAAATACCTTTTTCATAAGTGGTTAATTATTTGATGATGAGTATGCTGAATGCGTAATATTTTAATTGATTTTATAACCCGAGAAAAAAGAATAAGGAAAGTTAACCGTTCCACCATCAACCTCTATGGCAACGCCACTATTATTTGTAACACGTACATCAACTGTTTCATTTGCGCCTAGAGGTATCATGGCAGAAAATCCATGGCTACCCAAATTGGTAGTATGATTTAATTCGTAAATGTAAAAGACAATACCATTTTTTACCAGATTAATAAATATTTGATTTGCAGATCCGCTGGCTGCAGTATTTCTTAAGCCCAGTACCACATTAAACTGGTAATGGCCTGCAGAAGGTGCTGTAAACTGAGATGTAGTGGCGTTATAACCAGTACCAAAAAAGCTTAGGTTACCAGAAGTAAAGTCAACTTTTATAGCTGTACCAATACTAGGGGCAATAACCTGTGCAGGCCCAATTTTAGTGGCTGTGAAACCTGTACTTATTGTGGGTGCTGCCCAACTAGCGGTACCATCAGAACTACTTGTTAATATTTTGCCGTTGCCCTGTGTGCCATCCACCATTTTAATCTTTCCATTTATTTCCACATTACCACCTAAAGTTTTAATGGCAAGGCCACTCTGGCTTTGGAATACTGCGGCATTGCCGGTATTAGAAAAAGCCTCTATGCCAATGCCTGAGTTAGCGCTGGCACCTACCCCAATACCACCACTGGTTACGCCACGAAAACCATACGTACCTGCAGCCGGTGAGAAAGCAGAAAAACAATTACCGGCATCGTTGCCCAAGGCAATCAGTGTTTGTGCTGTAGACAAACTTGCGGTGTACGGCAACGTAAATCCCCCTGAAGCTACAGCCCATCTGGCCAATCCATTGGCATCGCTTGTAAGCACTTTATCCGCACCCTGGGTACCATCGGTAATCTTTATAGTGCCAATCACATCCAATTTAGCCTGTGGTGCAATTGTTCCGATACCCACGTTGCCACCATCCAGTATTGATAATCTTTCAATAAGTGCAGAAGGCAATGAACCACCGAAAGTAAAAAGGCCTAATCTGTAAGTAGCCCCGGAGCCAATAGTGGCAATGCTTCCCGAATAATTATTTCCTGTTTTAAAAAAGAAACCCGTTTTTAAATTACTACCCACTACAGAAGAGTTGTGTAGCATTAATATAGCACTGTCGCTATCTTTTATCTGTAACCGCATATCTGTAGGTACAGTTTCGCCGATACCTACATTTTGTGCATCGACAGTTGTACATGTAAGTAACACCAAATTAATCAAAACAATTTTCCTATTCATTTTTTTGTTATTTATCAATTATGATTCTTTTCAATTGTACTTCCTGCTTTTTTTCAACTCTTATAAACCAGGTGCCGCTTTGCCAGTTACTGGTTTCTATTTGGGTTTGGCCGCCGTTTTGTTCCAGCACATATTTTTCGCAAATACTACCAGTGCTATCCAATAATTGAACCCTTGTAAGTTCATCTGGTTTGGCACAAGTATTAATCATAATACTGCCTGTATGGATATCGTATTGAATCCAATCTGTCATTTAAAAAAAGAGAATAAACCTTGCCCAAAATGCGGCTGGTAGTGTTTTAAGAAAAAAGTGTTACAGCTAAAGTATTGCGGCTGCAACATAATGCGGATGGCATCTTAGTGTTTGGTACTAATTTGTTAGCCATAGGTAATTATGCTGATTGAAATATGGTTTGAAAGCAAAATTAAACCTTAGTAAAAATGGTCCATTAAATTTTTCTGATGATTTCAAAAAAGTCCTGTTTGCGTCTTCTGGCCAATTCTACCTTATCTCCGTTCTTCATTTGTACAAAATCTTCGCCGCCTGTACTTTGGAATAATTTTACATGCAGCAGGTTAATCAAGCTTCCGCTATGAACCCGAAAAAACTGATGTGGAGTAAGTTGTTCATCGAATTCCTTTAGGGTTTTAGCCACCAGCAATTTGGGCCTGTCGGCAAAAAAAATAGTTGAATAATTGCTTTCTGCCTTTATCCAGATAATCTCTGCAGGATCTATAATGAGCATGGTGCCATTTTGAGCAGTAATGGCGAACCGAACATTTTCTATACTGCCGGGAGCAGCTTTAGTTCTGGACAATTTTTTGTTGATTTCAAGTTTTTCACAGCAGCGTTTAATAGCATCTGAAAGTTCATCAATGCTAAACGGTTTTACTAAATAATCAGCAGCCGATGCTTTAATTGCCTCTACAGCATACTTTTCATATGCTGTAGTAAACACGACTTCAAATTTACGATCGGAAAACATTTTTAGTAAGTCTATACCATTTAATCTTGGCATTTCCACATCCAGAAAAACCATATCCGGTTTGTGCAGGTTAATTAACTGAACAGCCAGAACCGGATCGTTGCACACAGCTGTAATTTTTACCATATCTGCAAAACGATTTTGCAACATGGCCAACAGGCCATCTATGCAATGCTGCTCATCGTCTACTATTATGCAAGTCATCATTTCCTATTCTTTTATATTGGGTATGTAAATAATTACCTTGGTTCCGGCTGTTTGGCCGGCAGTATACAAATCTATTGTTTCAATAAAGGTTTTACCTTGATTAACGTTAACTAAATGCTCCAATCGTTGCCTTGTAATATCCACACCTACACTCGTTTTGCTTAAGCTACTATGAGCTTTTAATTCACTAGCTTTTACCCTTCCAATTCCATTATCACACACGTTACAAATAAGCGAATCTGCCTCTTGCATTATAGTTACGCTCAAAACCCCATTCTTGTTTTGTAAAGGACTAAGGCCATGCCAAATGGCATTTTCTACAAAGGGTTGCAGAATAAGTGGCGGCACTTTAATGATAGTGGCATCTATACTTTCGGCTACTGTAATAGCATACTCAAACCGGCCATTGCAACGGCGATGCTCCAGTTCGATGTAAATTTTTAGTGCTTCCAACTCTTCTGAAAGTGTAATGTAAGAATGCGAGGAATGATCTAAAATCAAACGCATCAGTTTGGCAAATTTGCTTAGGTAATCGCTTGCATCATCCTTCTTATTTTCCCAAATAAATTTTTGTATGGAATTAAGTGAATTGAAAATAAAATGGGGATTCATCCTGCTTCGCAATGTTTTCATTTCAAGCTCGGCCACTGTTTTATTAATAGCAGTTTTATGAGCTTCATTAACTCTGATTCTTTGTACCCGCCTACGAAAAAGTAGTATTATGATACCGGAGATAGTAGCAATTGTAAGCAATTGAAACCACCAAAGCCGCCAAAATGG
>JAYUTQ010000377.1:0-1504 GCA_043755055.1 Chitinophagaceae bacterium
TAAAGCGTACTTGCCCCTTTTTATTTTTATCCGTTCCATTGTAAATTATTTTTTGTTGATAAAAAACTGCCAAAAGTTACTTGTCTTGCTTTTTCAGGATGCTTATTTCGTTAGCCTGCTGGTCTAGTTTTTTATTCAGTTGTAAAATATACAATGTGAGTTCCTCAATTTTTTCCATCATTTTTCCCTGCATTTCACCAAGGGCAATGCCACTTTTTTCTACTTCTGCCGCAGCCGGTACATTGGGCAAATGATTATTTGTTGCAATGTATTCTTCCACTTCGGCCAAAGATTGCAGCTTATAATCTTTACTAAAAACGTAATCCGGCCAGGAGGCACGCAGTTGTACCCTCACTTCTTCGGCCATAATTTTACCACCTACATTAAGCAGGTAGCCGGTAGCTTTTTGGGTTGTTCCCAATCTTAAAGTTCCATCGGTGCCATCCCACATCATGCCCCAGCCAACGCCGCCAAAACCAAAATAACCTATGTTGTTATCATCATAAACGCCAATAAAATTTTTAGTGACAGTGCCTGCAAGATTGGTAAACTCTATACCCTGCGTATTACCACCACCCAATTGCCCTTTAAACTGTAGGCGGCCATTATTCAATACCGTGTAGCCATTTTGCATCCGTACTTTTTCGGTAAAAGCTCCACTGCTTCCATAGCCGAAAGAAATAGCATCTGTGGCACTGCCGGTATATAATTGTAACTGTGCTCCTTGTATACCTATTCCATAATTAGAGGTAGCACCTACTTCGTAGAAATTTATTTTTTCGCCTAAAAAATTGGCAAAAGAAAGCGGCGACTGTGGATTGTCGTTGCCTTGTATACCAATGTTTCCGTTTGCATTAATAACCAACCTATCGGTAAGCGGCATGGCTGTACCCTGCCCTGCTACTGAAGTGGCAGATGTGGAAATATAGAATCTGCCAGTTAAAGGATCCTGGCCAACAAGTGAGCCAAAGCCAGTACTGATGGCCTTTCGGCCTGCATTGTAGTATGAGTTAAAGCCAATACCCGGATAATTAGATTCTACGGCTACACCACTGGTATTGTCGCCAAACATGGCAGCTACAGCACCTACCGTTCCTCTAACCACAAATTTTCCAAGAGTAGGATTGTCGCCTAATGTGGTTGAAAAACCAATACCGGTATTACCTGATGTGGCATTTAATTTCACCACCCCAGCATCGGTAAGCAATGCCGTGCCCCCGCCGCTGTTATGAAAGCGACCCGCCTGACCAAAGCCACCGGCTGTGGCATAAATACCTGTAAAAGTTCCTTCGCTAAATATCCCATCCTGGCTATTCACCTTTATGCCCCTTCCGGACACATTTACTACTTCCAATCTTCCGTTAACTGGTGTAAGCGTTCCTATACCCACATTTTGGGCAGCGCCACAAAGGCTTATAGCAAGGGCAATAAGTGTAAATACTTTTTTCTCGGGTTATAAAATCAATTAAAATATTACGCATTCAGCATACTCATCATCAAATAA
>JAYUTQ010000378.1:0-1503 GCA_043755055.1 Chitinophagaceae bacterium
TTGCTTCGGGCAAGAACCCTCGCAAAGACTGGATAGTATTACTGTCTCAAAAATTCCACCTCTCTACTTTGTAAAAGATAATAACATCACTTCCTATGCAAATAATCAAAACAGCATTATCTTCTTTTGGCATGAGTGGCTGGGTATTTCATGCTCCATTTATTCACCTGCATGCGGGTTTCGCATTATACGCCGTGTGGGAACGAAGTAAAAATTTGGCGGTAGAAAAATATCCCAACATTATTACTTACCGCACTTATGAGGAAATGCTGGCCGATGAAGCCATAGAACTGGTAATTGTTAATACACCCAATTTTACCCATTACCCAATGGCCAAACAGGCCTTGCTTGCAGGTAAGCATGTGGTGGTAGAAAAACCATTTACCTGCACCACCGCCGAAGCTACAGAATTGATAGAACTGGCAGGCACGCAAAACAAAATACTATCCGTTTTTCAAAACCGCCGCTGGGATAGCGATTTTAAAACGGTACAAAAAGTGGTGACTGAAAAACTACTCGGCGATATTGTAGAAGCCGAAATACATTTCGACCGATTTAACTCCGTACTAAGCCCCAAAACTCATAAAGAAACACCCGGCCCCGGAACCGGTATTTTGTACGATTTGGGTTCGCATTTAATAGATCAGGCCCTCTGCTTATTTGGCATGCCCTTATCCCTTTTTGCGGACCTTACCACTATGCGGCCATTATCCAACGTGGATGATTATATGGATCTGACACTCATTTACCCAACCATGCGGGTACGCATTCACGGTTCGTATTTTATTAGAGAACCATTACCGTCTTTTATAATACATGGCACCAAAGGCAGTTTTATAAAACCCCGTGCCGATACTCAGGAACCCAGGCTGGTAGCCGCTGAAAGCCCAGCCCTGCCCGATTGGGGCACCGAGCCCGAAGAAACCCGTGGCTTACTCCACACCGAAAAAGACGGTGTAATCATAAAAGAAAACATCCCAACCGAACGTGGCAGTTACATGGGCTTTTACGATCAGTTGTACAATGCCATTGCCTTAAACGAACCTTTGATTGTTTCGGCTGCAGATGGCCTCAACGTAATCCGAATTATTGAGAAAGCCTACCAGAGTAATGCCGAAAAAAGAGTGGTGGAAATATGATTTGTGATTTATGATTTGTGATTTGTGATTTATGATTTATGAATTATGAATTCATTAATACCCCCTCTGACTCTAAACCTATGTCATAAAATAGCGGCGGCTGTGCATATTGTCCCCCGCATGGCGGGGGTGGCAGGTTCTTGCCTGACGGGGGTGGATGGCGGCGTGACAAATTTTAAAACACCCAACTTGCCCCTACAAAATTCAGACACCAACATAGCATCTCTACAAAACAAAACCAATCCCCAATCCCTAACTACCCATCCCCTAACCATGCTATCGTTATCGGCATCGTTTGCGTAAATAAACACTTTTACAATCCCCTTTTTGTGTGTTTATCGGTGTACAATTGTTAGTGATTAGC
>JAYUTQ010000379.1:0-3319 GCA_043755055.1 Chitinophagaceae bacterium
CATACCTCCTTTTTTAGAAGACGAAAAGTTTTTATTGTGCAGCACGGATGATGTTTTTCCAAAACTACCCGGAATACCTGTTTTAGTTACCATACCCGAAAGTGGGGCTGCTTTTTTTGTAGCTGTTTTTTTTACTGCTTTACTCATAATTATATGTCCTATTTTTTTGTAAGCTAATTAAGCTTTGCTGTTGCTGCCTTTTTATTTTTTTTAATAACGCTTTTATACACCGCTTACCTCTTCATAAGCTGCTGTAAGTGGTCGTTCTATACCATCTCCTTTCCATTCTGTTTCGCCAGGTATTATTTTATTTTTAATAAAATCGGCCTTGCTTTTACCAGCTTTAAATTCCGTTTCTGCAAAAATCAGTAGTTTATTCAGATAATTTTGAAACGCCTTTAAATCTTCTTTGTTTCCGGTTACCTTTTCAGGGTCAAGGGCGTGGCCGAAAACAAAAAGTGTATCATTATCAAAAGTAGCAAGTGATTTGTCTAAAACGTTAATCCAGCTCTTTATATTGGCCCCCGTTGATCTATCTATAAAAGGATGGCGGCGGTTAAATAGTAAATCCCCCATGTGGGCAATATTCGCATGTTCAAAATGGATAATGGCATCCCCATTGGTATGACCTGCGCCAAAATGATGGGCTTTTATTTTTTCTTTTCCCACTCTTTTTTTCCAGTTATCAGTAAAAGTAATATCAGGGTAAAGTTGCTGATCTTCTTTTTTTTGTTTAGCAGCTACTGCTTGCTGATTGGCTTTGGAATTTGCATGTGCTACTACATGCCTAACCACATCTTTAAAAGCAATATTACCACCGCTGTGGTCGCCATGGTGGTGGGTATTTATAAGTAACTGAAAAGGCTTTACTGTTTGCTTTTTCAGTTCAGTTATCAGGTGGCCTGCCGTATCTGCAAACTGAGAATCTACTACTACAATTCCTTTTTTATTAACCATGTATAAAATGGTGCCGCCCCTTTCGGTAAAAATGCCAATATCGTTGCGCAGCAGTTTCATTTTAAAAGCCGGGTCGGCAAAAAAACGGGCAAATAATTGTTGCTGACTGCCAAGTGCCAAAGCTCCCAAACCAAGGCCTGTATTGCGTATAAATGATCTGCGTTGCATGATGGTATTTATGTTCAGTTTAGGAATATGAATGATAAGAGAAGCACAAACAACAAACCAGAACTATAGTTTGCTAAACACAATATACCTCTAAAAATGAAATAGGCATATGAGTTATACTGAGTGCAACATTATTAAAATGCATTAAGGTAATAATGCACCTTTTAAAAATCCTTAGGAATCAGAATTTTGTTCCGGTCCTTTATTTTGCCGTCTTCTACCAATTCGAACTTGTACCATCCGGCGTGGTAAAAATTGCTTTTATCAAGCGTTACATATGGATTTTTAATGTGTTTCAATTCCAGTACAGGTGTGTCATTTTCTTCAAAAATGCGGAGTTGATATTTTTTGGTAGAGGCTTCGGGCAGGTTAAGTACTACATAGCCTTCTTTATCGGTGTACACATATATGCTGCTTTTCCAAACGTAGGGCTGCACGTATTGCAAAATCTGTACGGTATCGCTTGAAAGCGGATACAGCGTGTCTTTCGTTTTGTTGATAATTGAATCTTTAAACCGAATGTAATCGCCATCTATTAAAGTGGCATACAGACTGTCGGATACTTTGATAAATATTTTTTTGGTTGGGCTTCTAATAGCCTCTTTAGTAAACTCGTTAGCCTTATCCCTTTTTGCATCCACGTTTACAACTACTACGGTACCAACACCAGGGCTTTTTACCGGTGTAAAAAAATAAGTGCCGCCCTGTAACACAAAAAATATGCGGTAATACACTTTGGTGCCAGGCTTTATCTGATCGGTAAATCCGTTTTCGGGTAACTCCGGCGATGGAGCAGAGTAAATGGTTGAAAACTTTTTAAGACTGTCGTAGCTCCGCTGAACGGCAATTTGATTGATGGTTTCAAAATTATTTTTCCAGCTAACAATAACACGGCCATTGCCTTTATCAAGCACATTAAAGCCGGGCAGCGTATCCTGCGCTAATGATGTGTAGGTAAATAAAATACCGGTCAATAAGATTAGGCTTGCTAAAAATCTTTTTCGCATGTTTTCAATGAATTGGACAAATATAACGGTTGGGTTTACATCAAAATTGCAAAAGTGTAGGCGGCAGAGACCGGTTGCCCTGTAATCCACCACTGTGGATAATTAATAGCCTACTGCTAACGGGAAAATAGGCTTGTTTGGTTAAAGCCAGTACTGCATAAAAAAGCTTTGCTGTGTAAACAATATCTGTTGGTATACCGTGTTTTAAATACAATGCGTTCATAAAATCTACCAGTTCTGTATTGTATTTACTATAGCCTCCAAAAGAAAAATCGTGGAGTAACAGGAGTTTTTTTTCAGGCAATTGTTGCTGCCATGCGGTTATTTTTTCATGTAATTGTTCATCTTTTGTGCCGCTCTCTATACCAACTATTTGGGTAAAATTATTTTGTACAAATGCAAGCCCTGCAAAGGTTGTAGCGGTACCTACGGAGCAAATAGCATGTGTGTATTTTATTAAATTGAGGTTGGTAATAAAATCGGTTACACTCTCAATCCCTGTTTCTCCGGCACCGCCGAGGGTTATATACAACAGGTTGTTTTCATCGGCGTATAATTGTGCTGATGGCTCATCGTAAAAAACCTGTCTGTTTATAAACCTGATTTTTGCACCCCAATTGGTACAATCTTGTAAAGTAGGCGTTTGTATTTTTTCGTGGCCTTTTACCCAAAGCTCACAGCTAAGGCCAAAGGCCTTACAGGCGTAAGCACAAGCATGAGCATGGTTACTCCACGGCCCACCTTTTGTAATAATGCCGGCCTTATTTTCAGCTGTTGCTTTTTGCAAATAACCTTTCAGTTTCAGCCATTTGTTACCACTTACAGTTGGGTGCAGTAAGTCTAATCGCAATACATCCGCAGCTATACCTGCCTTTAAAAATTCAGGTTGGTTCCAAAGTTGTATTAGCGGCTTTAAGGCTGCATTTGTGTCAATCATGGTTCTTATTAAAACTTTGTATGCTGCAAATTTGGTGGTTCTTATATTCGCAACAACTTAAAGTTACACCATGCAAAAACCCACTTTAGTAATATTAGCCGCTGGCATGGCCAGCCGCTATGGTAGTATGAAACAAATTCAATCCTTTGGTCCTTCCGGTGAAACGATTATGGATTATTCAATTTATGATGCGATCCGAGCCGGATTTGGCAAAATAGTATTTGTAATCCGGGAAGATTTTGCAGAAAAT
>JAYUTQ010000380.1:0-7549 GCA_043755055.1 Chitinophagaceae bacterium
CCACCACGATTTTACGTCGATCGTTTTCTTTGCAAAGTCGGCTACGCCGGATGAAAAACCAATGCGGTTTACAAGATTGTTTCCGCCAGTCCAGTCGGATATAGCCTGTGAAATCATCATGTCAAATTCCAGGGTCCATCTTTTACCCAAAGACTTGGATGGATTTTTAATACGCGGCTTTAACTTTACCGGCCCATCGAGGCATTGAATCACTTTTTCGCCACCCATCATCCGTACTTCGGCTTGCCCATTTTCTACCAGCCATTTACTGGGTATTTCGTCGGTATCTTCTTCCTGTATATTGTCTTCAAAAACCACGCTGTCGCCGGGTATAAAATCGAATTTGGCGTAAGCCGTAAAATTTTGTGAGCTACCATTGGCAGCCGCGGTGGTAGTTGTTGCAGATGCGGCAGCCGTATTGGTATTACCGGTTTCGTTTGTCTTTTTTGTTTCGGCTGTTTCATCGGCTGGTTTTTCCAATGCTTTGTCTATTTTTTCATCTACTTTACGGTTTACTTTATCCTTTATTTTTTTTAAAATCTGACCCTGAGATGCTGTAACGCAAGTAAAAACAAATGAAAGGACGAGGAACGATTTCATGGTACAATTTTTTAACAGTTTACTTTAATTAACGCTGTTGTTTAAGATTAGGTATTTCTATAGCAGCAAATAAGTATTTGCCGAAATGCTAAATTACTAATTCGGTACGTCATTGCAACATATGAGTGAGTATTACCGGCCACAGATATAGAAAAAAAGACTGGTAAGAAAAGCAATAAAATTTGGTTTGGGTAAGAATCAGTTAGGAAACTAAATCCAACTTTAGTCTGGGTTTGTTTGATGTATAATTATTTGAATTATTTATGTATTTTTTATTCAACGCAACGTGCAATGGTTGCCAGTTTTTCAATTAGTTCCGGCATAGTAGGCGAATTCTTAAGCAGGCATTCCGGTTCGCTGAACACGAACCGGAGCATGGTAGTGCCCGGCCGTAGGCAACGCCCAAATCATTTTCCTCAATTATTCCTCCTCACCCCTATTCCATTTCCTTTTAATTTCGCCCCACATTTAACACCAACCACCAGTGATACACAATTTTAACGGCGGGCCAAGCATCCTGCCAAAAGAAGTTTTTTCTGCAGCAAGTGAAGCCATCCTGAATTTTAATAATACCGGCTTGTCTATATTGGAAATTGGTCATCGTACATCGCTTTTTCAGCCGGTTCTGGACGATGCCGTGGCCCTGGCCAAGGAACTGATGCAACTGAACGATGAACACGAAATTCTATTTCTGCACGGCGGTGCAAGTACACAGTTTATGCAGGTGCCCATGAACTTGCTGGGCAGCAACGAAACCGCAGCCTACCTCGATGGCGGCACATGGGGAACCAAGGCCATTAAAGAGGCAAGGCTCTTTGGCAATGTAAACGTGGTAGCATCAGGCAAAGACAAAGGCTACACCTATATCCCGAAGGGTTATGAGATTCCGGCGGACTCAAAATATTTTCATTACACTACCAACAATACCATTGAGGGTACCGAAATTTTCGACATTCCCGATACCCATGTGCCGCTGATAGCAGATATGAGCAGCGACATTCTGAGCCATACAATGGACTTTAACCGCTTCGATTTAATTTATGCAGGTGCCCAAAAAAACATTGGTGCGGCCGGTGTAAATATGGTGGTGGTAAAAAAAGATATTCTGGGCAAGGTGGACCGCAACATCCCAAGTATGCTGGATTACAGGCAGCACATAGCCAATGGCAGTATGCTCAATACGCCGCCGGTGTTTGCCATTTATGTATGTATGCTTACCCTCCGCTGGCTTAAAAATTTGGGCGGCGTGGCTGCTATCGAAAGTATTAATAATAAAAAGGCTACACTGCTTTACAATACGCTGGATGCCCTGCCCATTTTTGCCCCAACTGTGGCCAAAGAAGACCGGAGCAAAATGAACGTGGTTTTTGTAATGCCAGATAAAACATTGGAAGAAGAATTTAAAACCCTGGCCAAACAGGAAGGCATGGTAGGCATTGGCGGCCACCGCAGTGTGGGTGGTTTCAGGGTATCACTTTATAATGCTTTGCCGCTAAGCAGTGTAGAAGTTTTTGTGGAGCTGATGAAGGAGTTTGCAAAGAAAAAAGGGTAAAGCCTCGGCCTCCCAAACCCCACCATAGGAGGGGCTTTAAAACCGTGCTTCTTTATTGGCAACCTGTAACATGTAACGGCCGGGCTGCCAGGGGTTCTCTGGTAAAAACTATACCCGCCATTGTTTAAAATAGCACAGCAGGTTTAGTACAGAGAATACTTTACCAAAACCGCACTATTTTTTTAACCAAAAGTCTATTTGCTTACCTCTTGTTATGCCATAGTTATCAATAAATAAAGTAGGTACAGCGTAAAGATTGTACGTAATACCTGCGGGTATATTGATAGCACTGTAAGGCACATGCAGCCACCATGTAGAATAGTTGAGCCCCGAAGTAGCAATATCGTATTCCTGGGTGTAAGATGCGGCGTAGCCATTTACGTCGCTATAGCCGGGGTAAATAAGGCTGCCTACCTGTTGTTTGGTAGCACTGTTATATATGTGCACCATCACCCGAAATTTACGGCCATAGTTTACCGGTATGTGCAGGTTGCCATCTATGCGCATGGTAAGGCCATTGGCCAGGTCGTTAGGGTTTTCTACATTGTACTGCACTTTGGTACTGTTGATAGATGCGGTATCGTAAGCGTACTGGTTATTATCACTGTAATTAAGCGTATTGGTAGTGGCGGAATCAACCCATGTTTTTGGCGCTACCGGAGGTTCTATAGTTTGAACGGTTTCATTCTTGGCGTAGTTAGTATAGGCATCTCTGGCTACAAAGCCATATTGAACCACCCGTCCAAAAAGAGCATAATCGATGTAGCCAAAGCCATTGTCGCCCCATTGGGTTCCCCAGCTATTCATCATTTTAAATTGTTTTTTGATATCGTCGTAACCTACCAGCAGCATGGCGTGGCCGCCAGCGCTTTCTCCTTTTTCTTTCCATACATAACCTCCTTTTAGGTTGTAGCCATCCGATATAAATTGCTTCGACACATCGGCGCCAATCATAACCGGATAGCCGGCTGCCAGTTGTGCTTTAACCTCTTTGTTGTCCTGAATATTTACCTGCCGCCAAAAATCGATACGGTATGGAGTTGCATTTTTACGGGCCTGTTCAGTGGGTTTGCTTATCCAGTCATTTTCATTGTAGGGCATTTCTTCAAGCCGGCATACGCCTTGTTCGCTTAGAACTTTGAGTGCATCAGTCATATAGGTAGGCACATTCATTCCGTTATTGATTTGGTTGTAAATAAAGGCCGGGCTAAAGTTTATCTGCCCGCCGGATTCCAGTTTTTCCTGGTAACTTTTAAGTGCGTAAGCTACTGTCCATGCCACACAACTTTGCTGTTGGCCCTGATCGCCGATTGGTGGCATATTAGGCGAAAGATCTACAAGAGCCGGCAGTTCTGTACCACCAAAAGGTGTGGATGCCAACGGAATTCCGGCAAGCTTATTTGATTCTTCGAAAAGAAGGCCGAGTGGCTGTTGGGTGGTTTTTGTATCGGTACCAAACCATTTGCAGGAGATAAATGAAAAGGTAACTACAAGAAGGCAAAGATAGCGTTTCATAAAAAAAGGTTATAGATTTTGAAAAGTACTACAATGAAATGTAATTTTTCTAACAATAGTGAACCATTTATTCGAACGATGTTGATTTGTGGAAAATAGACAGCCATACAATAACGATAACTAACCGACTTTCATACTCAGATTTACTTAAACATGAAATACATCCTCACCTTTTTTAAAAGCAAATACCTGATAGCTATTGCGGCTTTTGGTGTGTGGCTTTTTTTCTTTGATAAAAACGATGTGCCTTCGCAAATAAGCCGCAGGCAGCAGGAAAAGGAATTGAACGAAAAAATAAAATACTATCAGGATCAAATAAAGGAGACCAGCACCGAACTAAATAACCTGCAAAGCAACCCCACAACACTGGAAAAATATGCCCGGGAAAAGTATTTTATGAAACGGGATAGCGAAGAAGTTTTTATTATTGAGTAAAGCCTATTGGAAGGTTGAAACTTTAAAAGCCGGGTGTTAAAAATGCATGTGTAGATAAGTTGCAATGGTTTTATTGCTTTTCGTTTTCTCAAAAAACTTTTTAATTAGTGCAATAAGCCTTGCACAGGTGCGTTTGTAATTGTAGATTCATCAATCCTAACTGCTACAATTTGCCTATGTACCTTTTTACGCCTGAAGATTTACTGGAATATTATTACCAGGAAACTTCCCCTGAAAAATCCCAATCTATAGCCCTGGCACTCGAAACCGACTGGACGCTTCAGCAAAAATTTGATGTGATACGTCAGGCAGCCGAAAGGTTGGAAAAGTCTGTTCGTTCACCACGTCAGTCCAGCATTCAGTCGGTATTGGATTATGCCACTCAACACCTTACGGCACAGGTTAATTAATGTATTACATTGCCCCATCTTTTTTGCAGTTACTAGTCTCTGCCAAGGAAGGTGCCAAATGACCCGTAAAGAAAAATTCCATTTTGTATTAAGCTATTTTCAGCAACACAACCCCGATGCTGAAACGGAACTTACCTACGACGACCCGTACGAATTATTGGTGGCTGTCATACTTTCTGCGCAATGCACTGATAAACGGGTAAACCTTACTACGCCTGCCATTTTTGCCCGTTATCCCAACCCGCATGCTCTATCAAAAGCTACTTTCGACGATTTGTTTCCGCTGATAAAAAGCATTAGCTACCCCAATAATAAAACAAAGCACCTTATTGGCATGGCTAATTTGCTGGTGGAACAATTTAATGGCGAAGTGCCGCTAACTGTGGATGAATTGGTGCTGCTGCCCGGCGTTGGCAGAAAAACGGCCAATGTAATTACATCGGTAATTGACAGCCAGCCAAACATGGCGGTGGACACGCATGTGTTTAGGGTAAGTGCCCGGCTGGGCCTTACGGTAAAAGCTACCACGCCATTAGCCACCGAAAAGCAACTCATAAAATACATACCTACCGAACTGGTACACAAAGCCCACCACTGGATTATTTTACACGGCCGCTATACCTGCCTGGCACGTAGCCCCAAATGCAGCCTCTGTGGTTTACAGGAAGTGTGCACCTATTTTTTGAAACAAAATAAAAAGAAATAGCAGGTAAATAATTTGCTTTAGCAAACCTTAGTTTCTTAAACGTTTCAAAGTGTAAAATAAAATCGAGGCACATCCGTATTATCTGTTCCTTCCTTATCATCCCCGAATGGTCGCATTGGCGTCAAGTTGATTTTTAAACAATTTCAAAAAGACCATTGTCCGTAGCCCCATTCGGGGCGATATTTTGGTAAAAAATTGTCATGATATTTTATTCAAGCCCTGTAGGGGCGGCACTGTTTTAATTGCGCCTTCTACTAAGCTTTAAAGTATCGCCCCTACAGGGCTTCTATAACTCTTACCCAATTTATTTCTACCAAAATATCGCCTCTACGAGGCTTGTTTAACTTACGTAAAATGCGAATGGTTTGGGCAGACTGTACTAATAGTGCATAATTATTTTGTACTTAAAAAAAATAATTACAGTTCCCGGCCTCCATTTGTTATTGTTTGTAAAATACTTTTTATTCCCCATTTTTTTTAACAATCTGCTACATGTAATCGGAGCGGTTATGGTGTTATAGCAAAAGCTATGCAGGTTATAGAAAAAGCTTGCAATAATAAAATCATACCTGTTTTAAAAAGCATTATAAACAAAGGAGGCTCCCAATGAACAATCAGATTATGGATTATTCCAAACCCAAAAAAGAAAAAAAGATTCTCATTTCTGAAGAACAAAACGGCATGATGATTTGGCTGGGAAATAATGAAGTGATACAAAAGTCGGCCGGGCAGATTTTTTACAATGCCATTGACGCACAGCTTGAAAGTGTGGCTATAATGCCGCAAATAGCCATGCCCGGCAGCAAACTAATAATGGAATTGTACAGCTTTGATGCGGCTGTAAAAAAATGGGATCAAAAAATAGCCACGGCCGAAAAGCAGGTACTGTCGGCCGATTGCGAAGAATGGCTGTTCTTTTCTTTTAATGAACTAAAGCTGGAATCGGGCCAATGGTATGGTTTTAAATTAAGCTGTAACGAAGGGCAGATAGCCATTGCCGAAGGCATACACAAGCCCGGCGACACCTTACAAAAAAGTATGCAATGGACTGCGAATGCTGCACAAGACACGGGTCATTTTCATAAAGATTTTCACCTGGCATATATGGTGGCATTGGCAGCATAAGCGTTTTTTAAACATGCCTCATTAACAAAGACCATCTTAATTATGTGAGATGGTCTTTGTAATAAAGAGCTTATCGGTTGTCGAAATTCTTTTTCATTTCCTGAGCTTCCCTGGCATCGTTAATTGATTTAACCAGGTACACAATCACCACAATTTTCATAATGATTCCGTTTTTAATGGTAGAAGGATCGAAGATGGCTTCTATAAGATGCAGGCTTACAAAAACGATGAGTCCGGTTACTATAGCGGTATATGGTTTAGATTTTGACCATAGCCCAAGGGCAATAAAAATGGCTGCAACAATTATAGAAATAACAATTGTGTACAGGGCGCCATCGCCGCCCTGAGAAACGCCGATTATGATGCCAAATAATACTTGCATGGCGGCCACAGCAAACAACGCTAACCGTGCATTTTTTATGCTTTTGTCATAACCTTTCAGCGAAAATTCACTGCCTTTAAAAATTGTCTCCTGCTCATTTGTTTGCAGTTCGCTTCCGGATTCCTGTTTGGGTATTGATGTTTGGTTATCCATGTTGGTATATTTTAGCAAACCTAAATATCCAACAAAAACGATTGCCCCCATGCGTATTATTAGTTACAACCTTAATGGAATTCGTGCCGCTATTAAAAAAGGGTTTATTGATTGGTTAAAAACCGACCCCGCCGATATTATTTGCATACAGGAAACCAAAGCCAATGAAAGCGATGTGGATGTAAAAGAACTGGAATCGCTTGGTTTTTGCCACCACTGGTTTAGTGCCCAAAAAAAAGGCTATAGCGGTGTAGCCGTTTTTAGTAAAATAAAACCCGACCATGTACAGCAAGGCACCGGCCACCAAAACAGCGATTTTGAAGGCCGTGTAATACAACTTGATTTTGGCGACATCCGCCTCATCAACGCCTATTTTCCAAGCGGTACCTCCGGCGACGAACGCCAGACTTTTAAGTACGGCTGGCTCAATGAATTTCATGAATACCTGAACACATTAAAAATAAAACATCCCAAACTCATACTCTGCGGCGATTACAATATTGCCCATAATGCCATAGATATCCACGACCCGAAAGGCAATAAAAACTCATCGGGATTTTTACCCGAAGAAAGGGTCTGGATGGACGGATTTCTTGCCAACGGCTGGGTAGATAGTTTCCGGCATTTTAACCAGGAGCCGCACCATTACAGTTGGTGGAGCCAGCGTTTTC
>JAYUTQ010000381.1:0-7547 GCA_043755055.1 Chitinophagaceae bacterium
ATAGCGTAAATTATTAACCTAAGCCCCTTCGGGGCGACACATTTTTATTGAAAACCTGGATAAAATGTCGCCACGATGTGGCTATGACAGACCTTGTGAACTTGTCTCTACCAAAGTATCGCCTCGCTGAGGCTTAACTTAACGACATTGGCCGGCGGGGTTTTCATAAGCGGCCACTTTAAAGTTTCAACAACTTACAGTGAAACCCCGACGTGTAACGAACTCCGTAAATTTTGATTGCCCCATATCTTAATTGCTAAGCATACACTAAATCTTAGTGGGGCAGGCTGACAATTAAAGATACCGGCCACGTCGGGGTTTCACAGATACACGCTGATCATCTAGGGTCGTTTAGTGTGAAAACCCCGCCGACATAATCTCCATTTTCATAGTTAGCTTGACGCCAATGCGATAAAACTGGACTATTATCATTGTACCACTTCGTGGTTGCGATTAAATTGTAGAATCTACAGGTATAATTCAGATTCCTAAAACCAAAGGCTTTACCTATTGGCTTATTGGCGGCACAAATACCGGTACCGTATGCAGTGGTGGAAAGTACATTAATGTGTGGAGGAGTGCACACCAACCAACTTGAAAATGCAGCCGCTAATCACATCTGGTCTTGTATATGTGGATACATTACTGCAGAAATTTCGACCCTTCATATTAAAAGTAAAAAAGCAGTCTCCTATGTTTTTCGCATTAACATAGGAGACTGCTTATTTTGTAAAAGACAATTCGTTTATTACTTCGTTTTTCCTCCGGGTTTGGCCGGGGCAGTATCAGATTTTATAACAGGCTGGTTTTCTAATGTGGGGATAGCCGGGGCGTATTGCCGTTCCATCTGTGCCATGGTTTGCAGCAACTGGAAGGCTTGCATAATCTCCTGTGTCATTCCGGGCTGACGCTTTTGCATAGCACCGTACAGAAATTGTTCCGCATTATTTTTTTCCTGCTGGCTTTTGGCGCCGTAGCTCATTTGGAAATACTGGCCTAAAGTAGCATCTAATTCCTGACGGGTCATGCCGCCCAATGCAGCGTAATAATCCATTTGCTCATTCAGGTCTTTCTTAACCGATTTGGAAATTTTGTCAATCATTTCTTTGTACTCGTTGCGGTATGCAGCTTCAAGCGTCATCAGCGATGTGCGGTTTTGCATCTGATAACGGCTCACCATACCATAAGGCATGTTTTCTTCCAGCATCAGCTTATCCATTTTCTCCAGCACTTTTTTGCCGTCTTCTTTGCGGTTGGTTTGCCCCATATAATTGGCCAAATCAGCATAAGCCTGACGGATATTATTCAGGTGGCGGCGGTTCTCCTCATCAAAATAAACACCTGCTTTATTGGCATTACCTGTGCTGAATTTATTCATCACCTTATCCATCATATAATCCGGATTTACCTCGGCATTGGCTATTGGCACAAGGCGGTAGCTCATACCATCACGACGCAGGTAAGCATCAAGGCCTAGTCCTTCTGTACTTGGATTGGTAAAGTAAATTGGACGTTTCCATTTATTGGCGGCAATTACACCCAAAACAGCAAGGTCGTTTTTCATTAAAGTGCTACGGGTAATCTCAAAATTAACTGCCGGTAATACGGCTGTATCATTTACCCCTACAACGCTATCGGCTCTTACCTGATTCATATCTACCGGTAAATAAAAACGATGGGTTGGTAAGGTATTAATCATCTCCTCACCTTCTGCCATTTTCTTATTCGGATCGTCGCTTGCTACCCAGTTACGGAGTGTGCTATCAAGACTACGATAACCAGTTTGGTCGCCATTTGCCTGAAAGCGGATATAATCCCGGTTGCGGCCTTCAAATTGTTCCGGCGTAAATATTACATCCATCGCATCGCTGCTATTTACCTTGTAGCGAAGCTGATTTACATACCAATCGATACCTAACAAGCTGTAGTTAATTACACGGATATCTCTTCTAATGCCTTCCACTTCCTGTGCATACCAGAGTGGATAAGTATCGTTATCACCAAAGGAAAAGAGAATAGCATTGGGTGCACAGCTTTCGAGGTAGTTACGGGCAAGGTCACGGGCCAGTACTTTTTTGCTACGATCGTGGTCGTCCCATTCCTGCGATGCCATTAATACCGGCACTGCCAGCAAGCAAAGGAGTGTAGCTATGCCACCGGCAATACCCGGGTTTGCTTTTTTACCTATCCAATCTTTTACCTGCAGTACGCCAAGACCTATCCATATGGCAAAAGCGTAGAAACTACCCACATAAGCATAGTCACGTTCACGGGGCTGATTACCTGCCTGATTAAGATATAGTACAATGGCAAAACCGGTAAAGAAGAATAGAAGGAAACTTACCAGGAAGTCATTTTTATGTTTACGATAATGGTAAAAAAGGCCTATCATACCCAGAATAAATGGCAACATAAATAGTTTATTATTAGCCTTATTATTCTTAACACTATCAGGCATTTTACTTTGGTCGCCCAGCATTAAATTATCTAAAAACGAAATTCCGGTAATCCAGTTACCATCTCTTATATTTCCGGGAGTGCTCCATTGTACATCGTTTTGTTTACCACTAAAATTCCACATAAAGTAGCGGAGGTACATGTAGTAATTCTGATAACGGATAAACCAATCAAGGTTATCTAAACCTGTAGGGTTTCGTTCGTAAGGATAGTGTTTTTGGTTGTCCTCATCTTGCCAAAAATCCCTGTCCTGCTCAGATACTTTTTCTATGCCTAAGAAGTTGGAATAATAATCTGCATGGCCCTGATCGTTACTAGCATCCCACACCCGTGGAAAAAGCATCATCTGCGATCCATCGTATACATAATGGCCATCCTTTCCGTTTTCAAAATAATTGTCTTTACCCTTTTGGTAACGGGTATTGGTATTTTTATAATCTGTAGGCCTTGCCGTAAATTTTTGGCCATATAACAATGGAAAATCACCGTATTGTTCACGGCCAAGATAACCAACCAAACTCATGGGGTTATCTACATTGTACATATCTATGGCAGTATTGGCATTACTTCGAATCATTGTGGTTAGGTAAGATGAATAGCCAATAAGCATAAAGGCAATGCACCACAAAGCCAGTTTCAACGTTTTAAGGCCGTTTACTTTCATCATATAACCCACAAGTCCACCGCCGCCAACTGCCAGCAATAAACCAACGAACTTAATACCACCGGTTCCTTTTGCAATAAAGGGAATGGCCAGTAATAACATTAGCGATACAAACCAGCCTATAAAAAGATTGCGGTTAAATTTTTCTGCTTTGAACCGGAGGCCAAGTGCTATTAACACCGCCATCAGAATAAAATAAATAGCGAAGCCACTAAAGAAAGGCAGGTTGAGCGAATTAACAGCAAAAATATCTGTATAACCTGCCCCATCTATGGTGTACTGTATCAGTACTTTTTGTACAAAACCTGTAATAAAACAGCCAATGATGAAAGCCCAAAATGTGCCCCAACCGGTGGTTTTAAAACGCTTAAAATAATACACCATTACAATGGCCGGGATACACAACAGGTTTAGCAAATGGACACCAATGCTCAGACCCATCATAAAAAAGATAAACACCAGCCAGCGGTCGGGGTGGTTACCGGATTTGCCTATGCTTCTTAACTCATCGTCTTTATCGGCCGCATGTTCCCATTTAAGAATGGCCCAAAATACAAGTGCTGTAAAAAAAGAACTCAAAGCATATACCTCACCTTCTACTGCACTGTACCAAAACGAATCGCTGAAAGTGTAAGCCAATGCACCTACTGCACCAGCACCCATAACTGTCCAGATATCACCCATGCTTAATTCTTCTTTTCCTTTAACCACTATTTTACGGGCAAAGTGGGTAATAGTCCAGAACAAAAACAAGATGGTAAAACCACTGGCTATGGCACTCATAATGTTTACTGCTTTGGCAGCAGTAAGTGGATTATCGCCAAAAATGACAATGAATACCCGGCCTATTAATACAAAAAGTGGTGCCCCCGGCGGGTGCGGAACCTGAAGCTTATAACAGCTGCTTACAAATTCGCCGCAGTCCCAAAGGGAGCCGCCGGCTTCGGCTGTGAGGATGTAAACGGTGCAGGCGATTAGGCAAACGATCCAGCCTGTAATGTTGTTAATCTTCTTAAAATTCATAACGAAAGGATACAGTTAAAATAAACAGTAGTTTTTAAAGATTGGCGAATATAGTTGATTGGTTGATTTGTTGATAAGTGGATTCTTTTTGGGTCAATAGTCATTGGTCAGTAAGTCATTTTATAGAACCATAATTAAGAATAACTTCACAAATACGAAGATGTTCGGAGATACAACAAAATCGGTCATTTGGCATTGGTCAGTAAGTAATTGGGATTTTATAACCTGGGAAGGTTGTACACTTAGTATTTGTATTTTTATTGAATAAATGACCGATACACCCGAACATATAAAAGCATTGCAACTAAAAGTATGGCTTAGCAAAACTCCGGAAACAGCGGCTGCACCAAATGCTGATAGATAACGAAGCGTTATTTAAGTTTTGTAATAATGTAAAGCCTGTAGAGAAAAAAATGGCATTAGAAACCAAATCACAAAAAACAAAATGACCAATGACTTACTGACCAAATGACCATATGACCACAATTATTAATTACAATCGCAAGGCCACTCCTCACCAATATCTATTACAGTTACCACCGTTACTTCGGTATTGCATGGAGCAAAAACGATGCGAACCCTTTGCTTATCTCGGGTGGTACCTTCCACGGCATATTTCTTTTTACAATCAGCCCCGTCCAGTTCGCTTTTGTTATAGTTCACTTTTCCTTCCCGTAAAATTTCTTTCACTTCGGTTTCGTCTATGTGGCGGCAATCCATGCGGCACCGGGCATGTTTGCTGTAATTAATATTGCTGGGATTTCTGTTCAGCCCACGGCCTTCGTTGGTATTGTTTTTAGTGGTAGTAGTTGTTGTGGTAGTCTTAGGCTCTCCTTTATTACAGTTGCAGGTTTTTACTACTAAAAGAGTTAGGCCTAAAATCACTACAATAACCACAGGTGCCCATGGGTTTTTCTTTTTTGGGGTTGATGAATTTTTTGGCGTTGCCATAAATGTTGTGGGTTATTGGTATTTTAAATAGGATGGCAATATAGGATTTCAATGTCGTTTAGTTATGGTTGTCACCCTGAGTTTATCGAAGGGCATCTTGCAGATCTTCATTGCAGATTGTTTAGAGGGGCTTCGATCCCGCAAGTTGCGGGACTAATGAAAAGTGTAATAAGTTTTTGATTATAAGCGATTTACAAACCATTAAAATTCAACCTTTTTGGGGTTGTTGAACCAAGGCATTCAAAACCCCGGGTTTCACCCGGGGCTATTGTTATTCAACTCCTTCGGAGTTATGAAAATGTAAGTAAGCCTGAAAGGCTTAAATAATAATAATAGCCCCGGGTGAAACCTGGGGTTAACAAATCGAACAAGCACAACAACCCCAAAGGGCAATGTCATTAATTTAAGCCTCAGCGAGGCGATACTTTGGTAGAGACAAGGTCACAAGGTGTCATAGCCACATCGTGGCGACATTTTATCCAGGTTTTCAATAAAAATGTGTCACCCCGAAGGGGCTTAGGTTAATAATTTACGCTATTTATTACCAAAAAATCGCCACGATGTGGCTCTTAAAAAATCAAAGTGCTTAACTTAATGACATTGTCCAAAAGGGGTTGAATAAAATTGGTATTGATGATTGCTTTTAGGTTAAAACATGTCATTTCAAATAACTTAAAATCGCTTTTATTTGCTTGCCCCACTTATTGCGGTGGAGCCTCAGCCTGACAATCTCCCAGCTTCCTAAACTAAACGACATTGATATAGGATTTCCATACAGCATCTCATTATGCCTCATTCCAACATTTTAAAAAATTACCTGCAAAAACAAAAACCCCCTTCCGGGGGCTTTTGCTTCGAGTGATTGCAATATTTGGGTAAGAAAAATTAGTGTGAAAAAAATCTAGTTCGGTGGCAGCACTGTACACACACCATTAATCACCAACTTACGGTTATTGATTATTTGGAAACTACCATTGCCCTTTGCCTGTACACTTGCAGCCACCGCATCGCTATTGCTTATGATGCATGGGTTTGGCGTAGCCGTTGGTATAATTACATGGGTAAATATGGTAGGTACTTTGGCTATGTTCCAGTTACCGGCTACATGCCAGTCATTGTTGAGTGCGCCGGTCCAGGTGGCTACTTCCAACTTTAAAGTAATGTCTGCTGTATCGCTACATCCGCCGCCTGCGGTTATGTAATACTTGTACAGACCGGGAGGTGCTACCGTTGGGTTACCGGTGTTCCAAATACCGCCATTGGTTACATTGTACAGATTAGTAAGGTTGTAGGTGTCGTTAAAGCAATTGAGGTAAATGGTACTATCCATAAAGCTTTGTGTGGTACCCAATACTGCTAAGCTACTGTCGCTTGTGGCTCCATTTACTGCCACATTACTACTTATTACCCGCAGTTTATAAGAGTTTGGTGCGGTACCCGGCGGCACTACAGCATTTATAATTCCACTCTTAGTACTGGTTATGTTACCAAGGTTAACCGGCGAACCAAACAGGCCGCTTCCATCGCTCATTTGCAATGTAAAAGTATTGCCCGTTACATAATTGCCTGTGCTGTGGTAAGCCACATCTATACTATTACCGGCACATACTGTATTGGGGGTAAAACTATTTACTAATATAGATGGACCCGCAGCCGTGCTGATAACCGTAATGTCTTTATAAGCTGTAAGGCTCCACCGGCCACTATCACTCATAGTTCGTAAAAAGAAGCGATGGTTACCTGCCGACAGCCCGGTTACATTTACCGGAAACTGAATACCGTTTATGGTATCTTTTGGTGCCAATACTACTGGTATGCCACTGCCTACTGCCGCAAAATCATCAAAATAATATTCTGCCCGTACTATTCTTGGACGATAAGGACCACGCACCGGTTCGTAATAAAATAGTTGATGCGTAGTTTGTCCCCATTTGCCGCCTTGCTCTTTGGCACGTACACCTAACCAATGCAAGCCTATTTTTAAACTGCTGATATTGGGCACAAAATTTACATCAGTCAAAGTGGTATTAGGCGTTACCGGTACGTTGATGGCCGAACCAAAACCCGGATCTGTATCAATAAAGTATTCCAGTTTTACAAGGTTTTGAGCTGGCTCAAAAAGATTAGCCTCGTTGTAAAACAATTGAGAAACAGATTGACTCCACTTACCATTTGCATCAAGCGTACGAACAAACAGATTGTGCAAGCCTCTGGATAATCCGCTAAGCGATGGTGTAAAAGCGGTGCCGATAAGGCTTGTAGCCGCTGATACCGGCACATCGGTAGCCATGCCAAAGCCAGGATCGGTATCTACAAAATATTCCAGCTTTACTAAATTGGGAGCCGTAGTGCTCAGGTTGGCTTCTTTAAAAAACAGTTGTGGTATAGCCTGGCTCCATTTGCCATTAGCATCTTGTGTACGAACAAACAAATTGTGTAAGCCATTGCTTAA
>JAYUTQ010000382.1:0-7546 GCA_043755055.1 Chitinophagaceae bacterium
TACTTTGTTTCGTTTGCCGACTTGAGGGCTATTCCATTAAAGTTTAAAAAATCTTTTTTTGAAACTCCGGCAATTCCTTCTACTAAATTTGCTCCGATAGAAGTAGCACTACGTAATAGTTGATCAAACAATGAAAAAAATATTCTCTCGTATTTTTGATTCTTTATATAAGGGATAATATCTTTTGCAAAATAATAGGAGCGATATTTTATGTTATAAATCGGTTCTTTTCCCATTTTTACTTTTTATTTTTTACTTTTTACTTCCTATGATAATCTTATCTCAGCCACACTACACCCTTGCGGCACCATTGGAAATACATTGTCCTCTTTGCCCACCATTACTTCGAGCAAATAAGCACCTTTATGGTTTAGCATAGCAGTTAGCGCCGGAATCAGTTCTTCCCTTTTGTTTACACATTGGCCTTCTATGCGATAGCCTTTAGCCACCGCTACAAAATCAGGGCTTTGGATGTCCACAAAAGAATAGCGTTTGTCCATAAATAACTGCTGCCATTGCCGCACCATTCCGAGAAAGCGATTATTTAATATGATGATTTTTACATCTACTTCAGATTGCATAATAGTACCCAATTCCTGAATGGTCATTTGTATACCGCCATCACCTGCAATGGCCACCACCGTGCGTTCCGGTGCGCCGAACTTAGCACCTATTGCAGCAGGTAAAGCAAAGCCCATCGTTCCCAATCCACCACTTGTTATATTACTTTTAGATTGGTTAAATTTTGCATACCTGCAAGCTACCATCTGATGTTGACCTACATCCGTAACAATAATGGCTTCGCCTTTTGTTAACTCATTTAGATGGTTCAATACTTCGCCCATGCGGAGTTCTTCGGTAGTTGGGTTCAGTTCATTATTAATTACCAGTTCCACTTCTTTATGCATATACTCACCAAATAGGTTTACCCAATTAGTGTGTTCTTTAGCTGCTACCAAAGCAGTAAGCATGGGCAATGTTTCTTTGCAATCACCCCAAACAGGAACGGTTGATTTTACATTTTTATCAATTTCACTTGGGTCAATATCGAGGTGTATTACCTGGGCTTGTTTGGCATATTTATCAAGGCGGCCGGTTACACGGTCATCGAAACGCATACCAATTGCAATCAGCACATCGCATTCGTTAGTAAGTACATTTGGCCCGTAGTTGCCGTGCATACCAAGCATACCCACATTTAACGGGTGATCTGTTGGAATGGCACCTGCACCCATAATAGTCCAGGCAGCAGGGATTCCTGCCTTTTCTATAAAGGCTTTAAATTCGGCTTCCGCCTTGCCTAAAATAACGCCTTGTCCAAACAATACAAATGGCTTTTTGGCTTCATTTATTAATTGAGCAGCTTGTTCTACATAAGATTTACGAACAATCGGTTTAGGCCGGTAACTGCGTATATGATTGCAGGGCACATAACCAGTATAATCTATCTTTTGTAGTTGTGCATTTTTTGTAATGTCTATTAGTACAGGTCCAGGCCTTCCGGTACGGGCAATGTAAAAAGCTTTGGCCAAAACAGCCGGTATTTCATTCGCATCGGTAACCTGATAGTTCCATTTAGTTACAGGTGTGGTAATGTTGATGACATCCGTTTCCTGAAAAGCATCGGTTCCCAATAAATGTGCAAACACCTGTCCGGTAATGCAAACCAAAGGAGTGCTGTCTATCATTGCATCGGCCAGGCCGGTTACAAGATTGGTGGCGCCGGGGCCGCTTGTAGCAAATACAGCACCCACTTTTCCTGATGCCCTTGCATACCCCTGACCAGCATGTATACCGCCTTGTTCGTGGCGAACCAATATATGTTTCAGCTTGTCGTTATAGTCGTACAAAGCATCGTAGATGGGCATAATAGCACCGCCGGGATAACCAAAAATAGTATCCACACCTTCGGCAATGAATGCTTCGAGGACAGCCTGAGAGCCATTTATTTCGATAGTCTTATTTTCCAAAATATCGGTTTGTTCTTCTACCAATTCAAGTGTTTCCATAATTTAATATTTTATCTCTTGAAAGATTGATTTCAAATCTTTGTAGCCCCTTTAATGTCTTTATTCAGTTTGGATTACTTTGTTATTTTACTATGCTGATGAATGCACCGTAACAAATTGTTTCTCTTTATTTGCACATTTGCACATTCCCAAATTTGCACATTAGCTACGCCTCATCCGTTACACAACCTTCACTGGCATCTTTTACACACATGGCATATTTATACAATACACCTTTGGTTACCTTAAGTGCAGGTTGTTTCCATTGCTTTCTTCGTTCGTCAATTATTGCTTCTTTTACTTTTAAGATAATGGTGTTTTTTGCCGCATCTATTTCTATGGTATCATTATCATGTACTAAAGCAAGAAGACCTCCATTAAAAGCTTCAGGCGTTATATGGCCTACTACAAAGCCGTGGCTGCCACCGCTAAACCGTCCATCGGTTATTAATGCTACATCTTTACCTAAACCGGCACCAGTTATAGCACTTGTAGGCTTCAGCATTTCCGGCATACCCGGTGCACCTTTTGGTCCTTCGTATCGGATAACAACTACATCACCTTTTTGCACCCTGCCGTTTGCAATACCTGCTACTAAATCTTTTTCACCATCAAACACCCTCGCAGGGCCTTCAAAACGTTCGCCTTCTTTGCCGCTGATTTTTGCTACACAGCCTTTCTCGGCAAGATTGCCGTAAAGTATTTGTAAATGACCAGTCGCTTTGAGCGGCTTTTCTAAAGGATAAATTATTTTCTGGGTATCAAAACTTAGTTCGGGTACAGATGCTGCATTTTCTGCAATTGTTTTTCCGGTAACGGTCATACAATCGCCATGCAATAAACCTTTGCTCAATAAATATTTCATTACGGCTGGTACCCCGCCATGGGCGTGTAATTCCTGCATCAAATATTTTCCACTTGGCTTAAAGTCTGCAAGCACAGGAGTTTTGTCGCCGATGCGTTGAAAATCGTCCTGCGTCAACTCCACATCCACACTTTTAGCCATAGCAATTAAATGCAATACGGCATTGGTGCTGCCACCAAAAATCATTACTGTAGTTATGGCATTTTCAAATGCCTTTTTGGTCATGATATCTTTTGGTTTGATATCCTTTTCCAGTAATATTTTAATAGCCTTTCCAGCATCGAGACACTCAGTTGCTTTGTCATTGCTAATGGCGGGGTTACTGCTGGAGTAAGGCAGGCTCATACCAAGTGCCTCAATGGCACTAGCCATGGTATTGGCTGTGTACATACCACCACATGCACCGGCACCGGGGCAGCTGTGTTTTACAACTTCTTTAAAATCTTCCGGCGTAATAGTTCCGGCCAGTTTTTTTCCGAGGGCTTCAAAAGATGAAATGATATTCAGCTCTTCTCCTTTGAAATGGCCCGGGGCAATTGTGCCGCCATACACCATAATAGATGGGCGGTTAAGGCGGCCCATTGCCATAATGGCGCCGGGCATATTTTTATCGCAACCTGGTAAAGCAATCAATCCATCATAATAAAATCCGCCACATACGGCTTCAATACTATCTGCAATTAAATCACGGCTTACCAGTGAATACCGCATTCCGTCGGTGCCATTGCTAATGCCATCACTAATGCCGATGGTGTTAAAAATGAGGCCCACCAAATCTGCATCCCAAACACCTTGCTTCACCAGTTTCGCCAAATCATTTAAGTGCATGTTACAAGTATTGCCATCGTAGCCCATACTGCATATACCTACCTGTGCTTTGTTAAGGTCATGTTCGGTTAAGCCAATACCATAAAGCATGGCCTGTGCAGCAGGCTGTGTTTCGTCTTGTGTTAGTGTTTTACTGTATTTGTTAAGTTCCATAATATTTTCTTTAACCAGAATTAATGCATGATTAAACTGATTATTTCTGATTTAAGTCATCAGTTCTATTTTTTTAGATAAAACGTTGTTTGAATCTTATTATCATTTACCAAGAGTGGTATCAGTTCTCATCTGCCTAATCTTGTAATAATTCTGGTTCATCTACTATTGCCAATCCAATAGTGATCCTTTTATATGCGTCCTGAATTTTTTTGCTAATTGTATCATTCCAGTTCTTTTTAAATACAACACCATCCAGTGATTCCCAGCCAATGACTTCGGCAGCGGTACCGCAATAAAAAGCTGCATCGGCTTGCTTTAATTCATCTGTAGTAAATTGTTTTTCTACTACTGGTATTGCCAATTCATTACATATTTCTAACACAGTAGCTCTTGTAATGCCAGGTAAAATATTACCCAATGATGGCGTAAATAGTGTGTCATCTTTTTCAAAGAAAATATTGGCACCGGGACCTTCTGCCACATAGCCGTTCATATCGTTTAACAATGCTTCGTCATAGCCGTTTGCTTTAGCTTCCTGGCTTGCCAGTATGGAGTTTACATAATGGCCAGCTGCTTTGGCAGTTATTTTAAACCCTTTCGGGTTAGGCCTTTCAAAGGATGAAGTCATCACTTTCAAAAGCTTATCACCCAAAAAGGGCTGCATCTCCCAGGCAGCTATCATAATGTATGATTCGGTATTCAGATTGAAGCTCATATTGGCCGGTGCATACACCACAGGCCGGATATAAGCATCCAGCAAATTGTTCTTTTCAAGTACTTCGTAAGTAGCGGCAATTAATTCATTGGTGTCAAAAGGGTAAGGCATATTCAATGCCAAGGCAGAAGCTTTTAATCTTTCGAAATGAGCAACAGCTTTAAAGATTTCGGTTTTGCCATTATCCAATTTATATGAACGAATACCCTCGAAAACGCTATAGCCATAATGTAAGGACTGGCTGAAAAAATCAGTCCTTGCTTCCGACGCTTTTACAAATTCACCGTTGAGGTAGAGTAGGGTGTTTTCGTTATAATAATTTGCCATGATGTTTGATCCTGGATTTGAGTGGATTATTTGGATTAAATGGGAATCAGGTAGGGTTATTTTGCTTTACAATTTGATTGGACCTGTAGTTATTTTTTTTTCATTAAGCGGAACGTAACCTGGTTTTACTACTCCTTATAATCAAAATAATCTACTCTAATGCTGGTTTAGACAGCTCTATATAATCGTCGATTTTCGTAATTCTATATTGCCCTTATTGACAGCGCCGGGTATTGTGCCGCCTACATACTCACTTACCAAATCGCCAATTGTAGAAGTGAAATAAAAATTTATCGGATCAATATCTTTTGTCAAAAAGCCATTGGTCACAGTCCATTCAACTCCGTTGCGAACAGCAGCAGCTTCTTCTTTCATATCAAAATATTCCAGCATCATTGCAGCACTTAATATTGACCCCAACGGGTTGGCAATATCTTTACCAGCAGCTTGTGGATACGAGCCATGGATGGGTTCAAACAAGGCACTGCCATTGCCTACCGAAGCAGAAGGCAGCAGCCCCAGCGAACCACTGATAACACTTGCTTCGTCGCTTAAAATGTCGCCAAACATATTTTCCGTAAGCATTACATCAAACTGTTTGGGGTTTTGGATAATTTGCATGGCTGCGTTATCTACAAATAAAAAGTCAACCGATACATCTGCATACTGCGGCGCAATATCCTGCACTACTTTACGCCAAAGTCTTGATGTTTCCAGTACATTGGCCTTGTCAACCAATGTTAATTTTTTTCTGCGTTTTTGAGCATATTGAAAAGCCAAATGGCTCACCCTTTCTATCTCTAAGGCACTGTAACTGCATTCATCTACAGCATAGGTTTTTTCTTCATTGGTTTCTTTTTTGCCAAAATAAATACCACCCGTTAGTTCCCTGAACACTATAAAATCCACTCCTTCCAAATTTTTGCTTTTTAGTGGCGATAAATGTTGTAAAGAAGGATAAGTGGTAATGGGGCGAATATTCGCAAACAACTGTAATGACTTACGTAGTTTGAGTAAGCCCTGTTCCGGCCGCACTTTGGCAGTTGGGTCGTTATCATATTTAGGATGGCCGATGGCACCAAACAATATGGCATCACTTGCAAGGCATACCTCTACCGTTTCATCGGGCAACGGGCTACCGGTTTTGTCGATGGCATCTGCACCCATTAATACATACGTATACTCGAATTCGTGGCCATAATATGCTGCCACCGCATCCAATACTTTTATAGATTGCTTAGTTACTTCGGGGCCAATGCCATCGCCGAGTATTACTGCTATATTTTTTTTCATGTGTTCATTTTTTATTAGATCCTTCATATTTCAGCGGTGGCCTCACCCCCGCCTCTCCTGGCGGAGAGGAGCCAGAGCCCATGGCTGAAAACTTAAACTGCCTGAGTTTGTTTTGATTCGTATGATTCTATCGCTGCTTTATTGCTTAATAAAAAATCAATATCATCATACCCGTTTATCAGACAGGTTTTTTTGTAGGGGTTAATAGCAAAGCTTTCAGATTCGCCTGTTTTGTCTATAGTAATGGTTTGTGCTTCCAGATTAATGGTGATGGTGGCGGTGTTATCTAATTCAAATATTTTGCTTAAAAACGCATCGGTAACCACTACAGGAATTACCCCATTGTTTAAAGCATTGTTTTTAAAGATATCTGCAAAAAAACTACTTACAACGGCGCTGAAACCTGCATCCAGTATGGCCCAGGCCGCATGTTCCCTCGATGAACCGCAACCAAAATTTTTACCTGCTACTAAAATACTACCTGAGTACAATGGATTATTTAAAACAAAATCAGTTTTAGGTTGATTCTCATTATCGTTCTCGTAGCGCCAATCCCGAAACAGATTTTTTCCAAAGCCATCCCTTGTTGTTCCTTTTAAGAAACGGGCAGGAATAATCTGATCGGTATCAATATTTTCGATCGGCAATGGAACCACCGTAGATTGTAATATGTTTACTTTTTTAGCCATTTGTAATTGTTCTTTTAATTTGGTTTTTAAGCCCCTCCACCGGAGGGGTTTGGGGAGGCCTCAGCATCTCTCTTACATCGCAAACCATACCGGTTATAGCGGCGGCCGCAGCAGTTAGCGGACTAGCCAATAATGTTCTGGCGTTTGGCCCTTGCCTTCCTTCAAAATTTCGGTTACTTGTGGAAATGCAATATTTGCCGGCAGGTATTTTATCCTCATTCATGCCAAGGCAGGCACTGCATCCGGGTTGGCGTAGCATAAACCCAGCTTCGCTAAATACCTTATCAATGCCTTCTTCAATGGCTTGCTTTTCCACTTGCTTACTACCTGGCACAATCCAAACTTCCACATCATCGGCCTTCTTTTTTCCTTTTACAAAATCGGCTACAATACGTAAGTCCTCTATTCGGCTATTGGTGCAGCTTCCAATAAAAATGTAATCTACTTTTTGCCCTTTAATAGCATCGCCACTTCGTAGGCTCATATAATCCAAAGCCTTGCTGAGACCAGTTCTGTCAGCTTCATTCACATTGGCTTCAGTAGGAATATTTTGCGAAACACCAATGCCCATTCCAGGGTTAGTGCCGTAGGTAATCATCGGTTCTATATCAGCTGCATTAATGTTTATTTCTTCGTCAAAAACGGCATCAGCATCAGAAAATAA
>JAYUTQ010000383.1:0-3311 GCA_043755055.1 Chitinophagaceae bacterium
GCAACGTATCAAGTTTTGTAATGTTTTGTGCATCCACCCGGTTTGCGGCTAGTACTATTTTTTTCTTGCTACTATCCAGGCTTGTAAATATTTTTTTAATACTGTCTTTGAGAGAAACTAATCGGTACCCAATAGCAATTCTTTTAAAAGTGTCTGAAGCAATTTTTTTAAAAGTGTCTGAATCGGTTTGGGGAATATTTTGCTGCTTTTGCTGCTGGCAACTAACCATAAAAAGAATTATCAAAACAAAGAGGCTGTATTTTAAGTAGGGCATAAAGCTTTTTAGGACTTTTAGTTAGAAATCCATGCCAAACAGATAAGCTTAATAAAAATAATAAAGGGCACTTATTCTAAAACTGCTATTCGTTATTGTAAGGCAACACAACTTTGGCGTGTTGACGAATGCACCTTACTGTTTCTCATAAACCGATCCTATCATACTCAATATTCAGCCTTAAATTTGCGGCATAATGACCATTATCCTTTTCGATACACCGCAAAGCAGGAAAGCACTGTATCCATTTACGCCTACCCGCCCTGTTTGCGATATCCGCCATGGCATTTTAACCATCAGGGAAAAGTGGCAGCTACTAACAGGCTTACCAGTTTTTTCATTGACAGAAAAATATTTACAACAGCCGATAACAGCGGATGAAAGCTATTTGTACATAGATGCTTCGGCAATACCTACACCAGCATTTGTAGCAGCAGTAAGGGAAATGCAAATAGATACTGTGATGAAATTTGAAGGGAATCCGGTGGCTATAAAATCAAAGCAAAGCTTTACATACCCAATTATATCAGAAGCAAGTTGTAAAATAATTCAGTTGGAAAATTTTACGATGATTCGTTTTCCATGGCAATTGTTTCAAACCAACGAAGCTTCTATAAAAGCTGATTATTATTTGCTTACAAATAATAAAACCTCAGAACCAATAGATCCAACCAATGTTGTATTTGGCAAGGAAAATGTTTTTGTGGAAACAAGCGCTACGTTAAGGGCTTGCATTATCAATGCGGAAGAAGGACCAGTTTATATTGGTAAAAATGCTTTGGTGATGGAAGGGACAACTATCCGTGGGCCGGTGGCGATTGGCGAAAATGCAGTGGTAAAAATGGGTGCTAAATTGTACCCAGGCACCAGCATCGGGCCAAAATGTACCGCTGGTGGCGAAATCAAAAACAGCATTCTGATGGGCCATAGCAATAAGGCACATGATGGCTATCTTGGCGATTCGGTAATTGGCGAATGGTGCAACCTTGGCGCCGGCACTACCAACAGCAATGTAAAAAATACCGCAGGCATTGTAAAAATGTGGAGCCACGAATTGGAAAGTTTTGCAGGTGTCGGAATCAAAGCCGGACTGCTAATGGGTGATTATAGCCGTTCTGCCATTAATACCTCATTTAATACCGGAATGGTGGTGGGCAATTGTTGCAATATTTTTACAACCGGCTTTCCACCAAAACATATCCCTTCATTTACCTGGGGCCACGAAAAATATGATTTTGAAAAAGCCATCGCCGATATTGTAAGATGGAAAAAATTGAAAGGAGAGGAGTTGGGAGAAAAGGAAACAGATGTGATACAACACATAAACAAGAACCAGGATTAACCGGGATTTAGCCGATTAGGAACTGATTTTTATAAGTGATTATTCCTCCATATCAAGCCAATCTAACCAATCTGCCCAATCTGCCTAATCTTGCATTAATCACGGTTCCGACAAAAAACAACCAAATGACACCAACCACCACCATAAAAAATTACCTGTCGCTCATAAAATTTAGCCATACCATTTTCGCAATGCCTTTTGCGTTGATTGGGTTTTGTTTAGGAGTGTTTGGATATCCATTCCCATCAGGTCAATGGAATTTAAACCGTACAATCGGGTGGCAACCTGATAACCTACTTAGTTTAACATGGCAGGATTTACTAATCAAATTCATCCTCGTAATCCTCTGTATGATTTTTGCCCGTTCCGCCGCCATGGCCTTTAACCGTTGGGCCGATGCCACCTGGGATGCCAAAAATCCAAGAACTGCCATCAGGGAAATACCGAAGGGCATCATTACTTCTAAAAATGCTTTGGCCTTTGTTATTATCAATTGTGTGTTGTTTGTAGTCGCCACATTTTTCATCAACCGGCTTTGTTTCTTTTTATCACCTGTGGCTTTGTTGGTGGTGTTGGGTTATAGCTATACCAAACGGTTTACGGCATGGTGTCATTTGGTGTTGGGCGTTGGTTTGTCGCTGGCACCTATTGGTGCGTACCTGGCAGTTACCGGTGCTTTTGCTGTACTGCCTATTTTGTTTTCTTTCGCCGTGGTATTTTGGGTAAGTGGTTTCGATATTATTTATGCCCTTCAGGATGAAGAATTTGATCGGGGGCAGGGCCTCAACTCCATACCCGCTGCATTGGGTAAAAGCAAGGCGCTGCATGTATCCGAAGCCTTGCATGTGTTAAGTGCAGCTTGTGTATTGTTGGCCGGTTGGTATGGCCATTTTGGTTGGCTATATTGGATAGGGTCGGCTGTGTTTGCAGGCATGTTGCTCTACCAGCATTCCGTAGTAAAGCCAAACGATCTCCGCCGTGTAAACCTTGCTTTTATGACGGCCAATGGCATCGCAAGTGTGGTCTTCGCCGTGTTTGTAATCGCCGATTTGTTTATAAACAAAAGCGTTTTCACCCCGTAGGGGCGGACCTATGTGTCCGTCCCGAATTTGATGAATGCATGATTTTCAACCCAATATTTTTTTCCGCCCCTAATTTGATGAATGCATGCTTTTCATCCCAATATTTTTTTCCGCCCCTAATTTGAAGAATGCATAATTTTTCATTCCAGTATTTTATTTCTCACCTGAATTTGATGAATGTAAAATGTGAACGCATTTATTTTCGATTTGCAATTTTTGGGATACCGCATTGATATTTACCTCCACCGTTCCCGGGCCGACACATAGGTCTGCCCCTACGGGAAATCCCGACAATTTTATTAGGTTAATAATCACCATTCATTTTAATTAAATTGCCTTATGAAAAATATCCTGCTGTTACTGCTGTTCCCTTGTTTCTCTTTTAGTCAGCAACTTACCAAAGCTGAGGTAAACCGTTGCGAAGCACAGGCTAAAAATATTATCATTATTAGAGACAACTGGGGCATTCCGCACATATATGGCAATAGTGATGCCGATGCTGTTTTTGGCATGCTGTATGCCCAATGCGAAGATGATTTTAAACGGGTAGAAATGAACTACATCGTAAAGCTGGGGCGGCTTTCGGAGCTTAACGGCGAAAAGGATTTATACA
>JAYUTQ010000384.1:0-3306 GCA_043755055.1 Chitinophagaceae bacterium
AAAGAAGAACCATTTAGCTGGGAACCGGTGCTTACGGTGTTTAGCCATCAGAAAAAAATGGTACGCCGCAAGCTTGCCTTTAAGCCGGATGATGTGCTGCGGCTAATGACCCATAATACAGAAGAGCACAACAGCATTAAAGTAATGGTAACCAGGGCCCGTGAAAATGCCCGTGGAGCCCAGGATCATATTACCAAAGAAGTATGGGAAGCGGTAAACCAACTCTACCACACAGTAAACAATGTGGACCTTACCAAAACAATAGAAAACGGCGAACAGCTTACCATGCTGAGCCACCTGATAGATGAAAGCCTTAGCTATTACGGCGTTACCGATATAACCATGCCCCGTGGCAGCGGCTGGAATTATATAAACCTGGGCCGCTACACCGAACGGTGCCTGCAAACGCTGGATATAGTAGATGTGGAATTTAGCCTGCTGGATTATGATATGGAAACACCACAGCACATAGCCTACTGGAAAAATATGTTGCTCTGCCTGAGCGGATACGAACTGTATCTTAAAACTTACCGTACCGGAAACCACAACGAAAACATCATCGACATGACGTTTTTTAACCAGCAGTTTCCCCGCAGCATTATGTATTCGTTAAAAAGAGTGGGCCATTATTTGCAGCATATTTTAGATGAGAATGAACACGAAAACAAACCTATTATAGCCCGTAAAATGGGCAAACTTTATGCAACAATTGCCTTTGCCGATCTGGAAGAAATAAAAGCCAAAAGCCTGCATGTATTTATAGATTCGATTAAAAAACAGTTATTTGAACTACACAAACTGGTCGGACAAACTTTTTTCAGCTATTATTAGCGGGTTGAAAGGTGGAGGGCAAAAGGCATAGGGCAACAGCCTTATGAGATTTCTTGGTTTATTTACCAGCAAATAACTAGCCCTTTCTACACCTTGTATCCTACACCTTATACCTTCTTCCCTACACCTTTCATCTTAATTCTACAGCATGCCAATTTATAGAATACAGCATATTACACATTATGGTTACGATGCACCGGTTATAGACAGCACTAACCAAATTAAAATTTACCCATTTAACACACCTGCACAGCAGGTACTGCAACACGATGTAAGCATTACAGGCGAACCAATTGTAAATATGTTTTCTGATTATTGGGGCAATAAAACGGGTTTTTTTTGCCTTACAGAACCACACCATCAAATGAGTATAGATAGCCGGCTGGTAATAGATGTGTTAGAAAATTACGAGCCGGATCTTACACCACTCAATCACATTTTGGCACTCGATTACGCAAGACCTGAGAAAAGTGAAAGCGAAGCTCAGATAAAAGCAATACTGGCACTTTGCCCCATAACAGATGATGATTGGGGCATAGCCGATTGGGCCAATAAATATGTGTATGAAAATTTTACTTACGAAAAAGGCATTACCACTATAGAAACAACGGTAGAAGAAATATTGAAACATGGAAAAGGCGTTTGTCAGGATTTTGCCCATGTATTGCTACAATTGCTTCGTACTGCGGGCTTGCCGGCCCGGTATGTTAGTGGCTATATATGCCCTAATAGAGATGGCCTTCGTGGCGAAGGTGCTACCCATGCCTGGGTAGAAGTTTGGCTGGAGGGCAAGGGCTGGAAGGGAATAGACCCCACTAATAATATGTGGGTAGCTACAAGCCATATACAGCTGGCAGTAGGTCGCCACTTTAAAGACTGCAGCCCTGCCAAGGGAACATTTAAAGGCATGGCCAACCAAAAGCTGAATGTATATGTAAGCGTAGGCTACGAAGATGGCCATGTGTTTGAAGAACATACACAGGTTAAAATGAATGAACAAAGGGTAATTGTGCCTGCCATTATACCGAAACATTTTTATACCCAGCAACAGCAACAACAACAGTAGTTTTCTTTTAAAATTATGCTCCTTATTATAACTCTTGCTACCTGATTTGATTATCAGGGGTTTAAATTATTTTCCCCAAACACTTGCAAGGGCCAAAAATGATTTGTAGGTTTAATCTCATATTTATAACCCTACCTTAACCCTACTAACATGAAAACCAAACATAGCCCTCTAAAAGTGGTCTATAGTGCAAAATTGGCTCCTCACCGTTTTGCTCTGGCTGATTTTAATTCAGTCAAATTTTCTTTCTTAAATAAGCTGGATCCACCATTGTAAACGTTCGTTTAGCCGTGCCGTTTTACTCAATTGTCCAGCCGGTTAACTGAACCTATATGTATTATAAACAATACTGCAGATTATAATTCATCTATACCCTTAAACCTAAAACCCCAAACAAATGAAAACACTAATTAAACTAAAACCAGGCTTACTATTACTTTCACTTTTATTCTCATTTTTGTGCATTATCCCCACCAAAAGTACAAAGGCCTCTCACTTTAGAGGCGGCACTTTAACTTGGCAGCAGTCTGGAGGTAACACCATCACTTTTACCTTAAATACACAGTGGAGAAGAGGTTTTTTCGGAGGCCAGAATGTAAGCAATACCAATAATATTGGGTCAATTTCCTTCGGTGATGGCACTACTCAGGGAATTACAGCAACGGTTAACGCTATTGATGTTGCTAACGACGTATCGTTTATGACATGGACATTTACAAAAACATACGCCACCCCAGGAAATTATGTGGTAAACGCTCTTAACTCTAATGCACGTATTGCCGGGTTATTAGATGGCAACGCTAACTCCAGGTATAATTTGCAAACCATTGTAAATGTGGGCAGCTTAAATAATCCTCCGGTTACCAGTTTGCCAGCTATTGTAAACCTGCCTGTTGGTGCTACCAATGCCACATTTACAATTCCAGGTTCCGATCCGGATAATAATCCACTCACCTACAGGCTTTCCAGAACAGGTATACCTGCAGCCGGGGAATCTGGTTTGGTTACTGCTGCACCCGCCGGCTTAACGCTAAGCCCATCCGGCGTTGTTACCATGAATACTACAGGCCGGTTAGTAAACCAGCAATTTAGCCTTCAGGTTATGATAGAAGATGGATTGACAAAAACCCCTGTTGATTTTATTATTCGAATGGTTGCGTTTTCCAATCCACCGGTTTTTATAGCACCATCACCTGCTCAAAATGCGGTTATTAATGTAACGCCTCCTGGTAATAATGTAAATTTTACCGTAGCGGCCACCGATCCTGATGCCGGACAAACAACCAGCTTAAATCCCATAGCGCTTCCTTTAGGCGCCTCAATGGCGCCGGTACTTCCGGTAACAAGTGCGCCGGGCGGATCGGTACAATCCACCTTTAACTGGACACCCACTGCAAGCCAGGTTGGCT
>JAYUTQ010000385.1:0-3304 GCA_043755055.1 Chitinophagaceae bacterium
TAGCCACAGGTAAAACCCGTGGTAAAAATTAGTTTGGCACAACAACCCCGAAAGGGGTTGAACAAATTATTTATGCTGCGAAATTTTGATAATCAGTAGTTTAACCCCTTGGGGTTTAGATTATATTATTTTTCATTAACTACGGGTTGCACCCGTGGCTACTTTTGTAAAACCACTCCGTGGTTTAGGATAAAGTATAAATCTGCTAGGGCCAAATTGAAAAGCCAACTAGTTTAAAACGGGTGATAAATCAATGAGATTGACTTGTAAAATAAAGAAGGCATACGGACTACATCTTTTGCTTGTCGGCAACCTGATATTCTTTTTTCTTTTTTTTCTTTCTTCTTGTTCTTCGCCTGTAATTACACCTACTTTATTCCAGCTAATGGATAGCACAGGTATTGATTTCAATAATAAAGTAGAAGATGCCAAACAGGAAAACAGTTTTCTTTTCAGAAACTTTTATAATGGCGGCGGTGTAGGTATTGGCGATATTAATAACGATGGCCTGCCTGATGTATTTCTTACATCCAATTCGGGCTTCAACAAATTATACCTTAATAAAGGCAATTTTAAGTTTGAAGATATTAGTAAAAAAGCGGGTATTATAGAAGATGATAAATGGAATACCGGTGTGGCGTTTGCAGATATTAATGCAGACGGCTGGCTGGATATTTACGTATGTGCAAGTGGCCACATGGGCACCGGTAACAGAAAAAACAAACTTTACATCAATAACAAAAACAACAGCTTTACCGAGGCTGCCTCAGCCTACGGTTTAGACATTGCTGCTTACACAACTCAGGTATCTTTTTTTGATTATGATATGGACGGCGATCTCGATTGTTTTATGATCAACAACAGCCCCATACCAGTAAATCAGTTACAGTTTAGCAATCTCAGAGATTTGCCGGAACAGCAATGGCAGGTAGCTGATTTTTTAAAAGGCGGCGGCGATCATTTGTACCGTAATGATGGGCCTTTGGTTTCCTCCCAACAGGGTGGCCGTAAAGGTGGCTTTAAAGAAGTTACTAAAGAAGCAGGTATTCACGGATCCCTCATCAGCTTTGGCCTTGGCGTTTCTGTTGCAGATATTAATAATGATGGTTATCCTGATGTGTTTGTAAGCAACGATTCTTACGAAAGAGATTATCTGTACATCAACCAAAAAAACGGAACATTTAAAGACGAACTCGAAACATGGATGCAGCATGTAAGCTTCTCTTCTATGGGTGCCGATATAGCGGATATTAATAACGATGGCTACCCCGATTTATTTACCACAGATATGCTACCCGTAAATGACTACCGCCTTAAAACAATGGGGGCTTTTGATAATATTGATCTTTTTAATGCGAAGCTAAAAGCCGGATTTTATTACCAATACACCCAAAACTGTTTGCAACTGAACAATGGAAACGGCATGTTTAAAGACATTGCCAATTACAGTGGGGTCGCCGCAACCGACTGGAGCTGGGGAGCACTCATGTTTGATATGGATAACGACGGCCTCAATGATATTTACGTTTGCAACGGCGTAAACCGTGATGTTACCGATCTGGATTTTATGAACTTTTTTGCTGACGAAGCTTACCACAAAATGGTAATGACAGGAGAGAAAAAAGAAGTAGATCAGGTAGTAAAAGAAATACCCCAAACCCCTTTGCCCAACAGCGTTTTCAGGAATGAAGGAAATTTAAAATTTACTGAAGTGGCATCGGCCTGGGGTATGGCACAGCCATCCTTTAGCAACGGCGCCGCATATGCCGATTTGGATAATGATGGCGATTTAGACCTGATTGTTAACAACGAAAATGGCCCGTCTTTTACCTATAAAAACAATGCAAGAGAACAAAACAAAAACAATTACATAGGCATTACTTTAAAAGGCAAAGGCCCAAATACATTTGCCATAGGTAGTAAGATTACACTGTATGCAGGTACCCAAATTATTACAAGAGAAATGGTGCCAAGCCGTGGGTTTCAATCTTCAGTAGATTATAAAATAGTAATGGGTTTGGGTAACAATACTACAACCGATTCTATGGTGATAACGTGGCCCGACAGAACAGTTACAAAACTGGATAAACCACAAATTAACAAAGTGCATAATGTGGAGCAAAACGATAGAGCAATCAAAATTGGATTTGCTGCTAAAACGTCCACGGCAACTTTGCTAACACAGGTAAGCAGCAATTTTGATAAACATGTAGAAGACGATGTAATAGATTTTTACACCGAAAGAAATGTTCCGAGAATGCTTTCGAAAGAAGGCCCCAAAGCAGCGATTGGCGATGTAAACAGCGATGGTCTTGAAGATGTATTTATTGGAGGCACAGTTGGCCATCCCGGACAGTTGTACTTGCAAACTACCGATGAAAAGTTTGTTAAAAAAGAGCAGAAAGTATTTCAGCAGTTTATAGATTTTGAAGATGTGGCTGCCCTTCTTTTCGATTGCGATAAAGATGGAGATTTAGATTTGCTGGTTTGCCCTGGTGGCAATCTGGAATCTCCAAACAGCAGGCAATATCAACTGCGGCTATTTAAAAATGATGGCAAGGCCAATTTTACACTTGATGCAAAACCTTTTCCTAATGTAGGTGTAAATGTATCGGTAGCAGTAGCCAACGATTTCAATAATGATGGCTACGAAGATCTTTTTGTGGGCGGTAGAAGCTTTCCCGGAATTTACGGCATTGACCCGCCAAGTTTTTTATTTGTAAATAATGGCAAAGGCGAGTTTACAGACATTGCAAAAACTGAAAACCCCGCTATTGCCAACATAGGAATGGTGTGTAATGCTGTGTGGGCGAATGTTACGGGTGATAATAAAAAAGAACTGATCATAGCAGGCGAATGGATGGCGCCAAGAATATTTACAAATACAGGCAATAAGTTTGAAGAAGTAAAAACCAATCTTGAAGCCATGTTTGGCTGGTGGCAAACTGTAACCGCTGCAGATGTAAATGGCGATGGTAAGCAGGATTTAATACTGGGAAATATGGGAGAAAATTTTTATTTACAACCTTCTAAAGAAAAGCAGGTAAAATTATGGGTTAATGATTTTGATAATAACACGGCCGTAGATAAGGTGATGTCTTACACCGTTAACGGTAAAGACATGCCCGTTTTTTTAAAAAGAGATATGGAAGAGCAGATGCCATTTCTTAAAAAGGAAAACCTAAAACATCAGGTATTTGCCAACAAACCCATACAGGAATTATTTAAGCCAGAAGTAATTGCCATAGCTGGTAAATTTTGAACCGTAAAATTTCCATTGCCATTATTTATTGCTACGCAGGAT
>JAYUTQ010000386.1:0-3304 GCA_043755055.1 Chitinophagaceae bacterium
TAACCAGGGGAAAGTTGTAGTGGGATAACCCAACTGTAAACGAAATAATACAGAAAACAAACCACCAATAATGGCCCATATAATACCTGTAATCAGGAATTGTTTGGCTATCGTTTTGTGATCCATACTGAAGACATACTTCGATATGAAAGACTGTTCGTGGTGGTGTTCATGATGTTCACCATGGTGTACATCGGGTACAGCTATTGTACCAACATTTGATAAAACTACAGCTTCGTTACTCATTGATCTTTATGCTTATCTTTTTAACGGAATATACCGTCTTACTATTTAATTTTTTGTTTTATTGCCACCGCTGCCAGCTGGTAACATAACTACTGCTCTTTTGCTTGTATCAGCTGCGGCAGCCACAGGTTTTGTGTCGGGATCCTTTTCCGGAAAAACTGCATAATAATTAGGCTTTTGCTTAATCATGATCGCATCAAATTCCTCTTGTGTTACTACTTCTATTACACCTCTCATAGCATAATGACTTGCTCCACACAGCTGATCACAAACCAATTCGTATACAAACTCGGGATTGTTTGTTCTTTCCTTCATCTCTTTACTTGTCCACTTTGGTGTAAACCAAAGTGTTGTTGGTATACCTGGTACCGCATCCATCTTTAATCTAAAATGTGGTAAACCAACATCGTGTATTACATCCCTGCTTCCAATTACAAGTTTAACAGGCTTCTCTTTAACCAAATAAAGCGTACTTGGCATTAAGTCATCATTGTTTTTAGTATCTGCCCAATCTTGTCCAAGTGAGTTTCCAGCCGTTTCCCTAATTAGGGTATATCGCTTTTTACCCAGTTCGCCATCTTTACCCGGATAACGATAAATCCAACCAAATTGTTTTCCTGTAACCTCAACAACCATTGCTTCTTTTGGTGCATCACCGGTTATTTTATACCAATGACGTAAGCCAATTACTACCAATACAGTTAATGCAATAGCAGGAATAATGGTCCAAATAACTTCTAATTTATTGTTGTGTGGCAGATACAAAACTTTACGGCCTTCTTTCTCCTGGTATTTAAAGGAAAACCAGAATAAAGCAATTTGTGTAAGAAAAAATATAAAACCGGTTACGGCAGTTGTTACCATAAACATGGTATCAATCATTTCTCCTTCTTTAGAGGCACTGCCTTGTACAAATAACGTTTTAGGATAAAACCATTTGTTACACAAGTAAGCTCCGGCAATACCAAATACCAAAAAGGCCAGCATCATAAATGCATTGATTCTATTTCCTTGCTCACGGCTTGCCTTCTCTCCTTTCAATACGCTCACATATTCACTTGCCTTCGCTATTTGAAAGATGACAACGAACACCATTGCAACAATCCCAAGTAATAACCAGATATTCATGATATATAACTATTAAATTTTCGAAATGTAAATTTCCATTAATAACGATTCTCTACAACCTATTGTTGAAATAAAACCGCCAATTTTTTAATTGTATTCTACTTTCATAGTTTGGCCTCATCGTCTTTCCTTCTCTGCCTCATCCGCCTTTCTGGCACCTTCTCCAAAAGAAGAAGGAAAATGGTTGCCATTGCGTTTGAGAAGGACGGTGCTTGTGTGCTTTGCCAAACATTGTCCATCCACTTCTTCTATTGTACATAACCTAACAACCTTGCTCTCAAACACTGGTCGCCAATCCCTAATACCTACGTATGGTGTACTATACTTTCTTTGAGGAAAGGATGAAATTTAGAAACCAAAGGACGCTTTTCTAATGCCTTACCTGTAAGGAAAATAATAAGACCCACATAACCGATGGCAATCCCAAATTCATACCAACTTAATTGTGCCTTTTCACCAACTGTTCCTGGCATTACCATTTGGTAAAAATCGAGCCAGTGACCGAATATGATGATTACTGCGGCGAAGGTGAGAATGGTGTAATTGCGCTTTGTACCACGTTTCATGAGTATGATAAATGGTGCTACAAAATTCAAAATCAGATTCAGGAAGAAAATGCCACGGTAATTTCCTAATAAGCGGGGTTGGAAATATTTGGTTTCTTCAGGCTGATTGCTATACCAGATAAGCATGTATTGGCTAAACCACAGGTATGTCCAGAAAATAGAAAATGCAAACATGAATTTACCTACGTCATGAATGTGCTCTTCAGTAACATACGGCAGATAACCCTGGTTTTTTAAGAACACCACGAAAATGGCTATCAGCGACATGCCCGAAACGAAAGTAGAGGCGAAAGTGTACCAGCTATACATGGTGCTGTACCAATGTGCGTCTATACTCATTAGCCAAAGCCATGGAATAGTAGAGGCAACAGTTAAACCAAAAGCCACCAGAAAAATAGCCGAACGAACGGTATTATTATAAGTAAATTTCTTTCCTTCTTCAAGGCTCATGGCTTGTTGGTCGGCTTTATCACCCAACTGACGCATACGCTTTCCGAAATACCACCATGCTCCTAATGTAAGTATAGTCCAAACAGAGAAGAAAGTAGGATTTAGGAATCCGCTTTTACCACTCAAAACAGGATCTTTGGCTACCACATCTTTGTCTATCCAATGATAGATATTATGACCATCGTGGGTTCCAAAAACAATTCCCATTAAAACGATAAGGGCCAATATCCCAAAAATAGGTACGAGTGTAGAAATAGCTTCCGGTATGCGGCGCAGTGCAACCGGCCATGCTGCCAAAGCCAACGTAGTAGCACAGATGAAGAACATAGATGCATTTACAACCAGCAGAAAGTAGGTACTATTCTGCAATAACACGGCCCAGAACCTAACACGGCTATGCTCTTCGCTACTGAAAGCCAGCAGGGCTACACCCAATATCAGGGCAATTACGCCTACTGCAGTGAGCCCAAGCCCCCACTTTTTCATTCCCGCAGGCATTACAAATTGTTCTCTGTTCGAAGCCATTTTTATTTACGATTTCAGATTTTTAGATTCCAGTATTTAGCAAAGTATTAAGTATTAAAACTGAATATTCACCAGATTCTGGGTTACTATATTATTTACTATCCGGTTATTATTTCTTAGCTGTAGCTGCAGTAGAATCCTTTGCTGATGCTGCAGGTGCTGCATTACCCTTGTTCTGTACACTTCTTATGTAATTAATAATCATCCAGCGTTGGTGTGGATTTACCTGGCCGGCGTAGCTGCCCATCAGGTTTTTACCATAAGTAATGCTGTAAAACATTTGTCCATCGGGCATTCCACTTGCATATTTGGCATCGGTACCACTTAAGTTTGCGGGCTTTGCAGGATATGGACCTTCACCATCTTTATACAAGGGCCCGTTACCATCC
>JAYUTQ010000387.1:0-3297 GCA_043755055.1 Chitinophagaceae bacterium
TAGCGGTGCAAGTATGAATCCTGCACGGAGCCTGGCACCAGCAGTTGTTAGTGGTAATTTGCAACATATTTGGGTGTATTTAACAGCACCTGTATTGGGAGCCATGGAAAGAATGTACCAGCGAAATAAAATTCAGGAAGAAAGTATGCACTACGAAATGCAGAAGCACACCGGCGAATTACCACTAATAGGCGTAAATACTTTTCTTAATAAAAAAGGAAGCCCTACAATGCTGCCGGGAGAAATAATACGCAGCACCACCGAAGAAAAAGAACAGCAGATACAAAACCTGAATGCCTTTTGGAAACGCAATGAACATAAATGCGGTGAAATGCTTTCCCGGTTAAAAACTGTAGCTATACAAAACGGAAACCTTTTCGAAGAAATGATGGAAACAGTAAAATATTGCAGCCTTGGACAGATTACACATGCACTATACGAAGTGGGTGGACAATACAGAAGAAATATGTAGCAAAATACTTTACTATATAGTTGTAGCCTTAGGCTAACCCAATACTGTTTTGTGAATACAAATTAATTATGGTACTTTTTTACGTCTGCTTAGACTGAAAAATTAGCCTACTTTCAAACCGAAAATTATTATAACAACCTGCACTATGAAACCAGTAACAATTTTGTTTTTCTTAATTGCTTCATTTTTAATTTTTTCGTGTAACACCAAACAAAAAGCAGATTTGCTGGTGTATAATGCTACCGTATATACGGTAGATTCAAGCTTTGGAAAAGCAGAAGCAATAGCTGTAAAAGATGGGAAAATTATAGCTGTAGGCAAAGCCGATTCTTTGTTAAATGCATTTGAGGTTACAGAAAAAATAGACGCCGGGGGCAAATTTATTTATCCGGGTTTTATAGATGCCCATTGTCATTTTATGGCTTATGGAAAAGGCCTGCAAGAATGTGACCTGACAGGCACCACAAGCTGGCAGGAAATATTGGACAAGCTGAAAACCTTTGCCGCACAGCATCCCAACGGTTGGCTCATTGGCCGTGGATGGGACCAAAACGATTGGGCCAATAAAAACTTTCCGGTAAACGATTCGTTGAACAGTCTTTTTCCTGAAAGGCCGGTGAGCTTGCAGCGGGTAGATGGCCATGCAGTTATTGTAAATCAAAAGGCTATAGAACTGGCTGGCATAAAGCCGGGGCAAACCCTTACCGGAGGCGACATTGTAACCATCAATGGCAAACTCACCGGTGTATTAATTGATAACGCTACCGACCTGATTGACCTTAAAGTTCCTGCCTCTACAAATGATGATGTGACTAAATATTTACAGGATGCAGAGCAAAAATGTTTTGCCACCGGCCTTACAAGTGTACAAGATTGTGGGCTGGATTTTAAAGATGTTGATTTGGTAGAACAGCTGTACAAAGAAGGTAAACTTAACATGCGGATGTACATCATGCTGAGTGATAAAAAAGCGAACTATGAATATCTTTTTGCCAAAGGCAAAATACAAACCGAACAGCTAACAGTTAATGGTTTTAAACTATATGCCGATGGTGCATTGGGTAGCCGGGGCGCCTGCCTGCTGCAACATTATTCTGATAAACCAGGCTATTCAGGTTTTCTTTTAAAAACTAAGAACTACTACGATAGCATCATCCCGATTATTGCTGCCAAAGGCTTTCAGGCTTGCACCCATGCCATAGGAGATAGTGCCAACCGTACTATTTTAAACATTTACACCAAAGCGCTGCAAGGTAAGCCAGGCCTGCGTTGGCGGATAGAACATGCGCAGGTAATTAATCCAGACGATTTTAATTTATTTGGTGCTTCGCAAGTAATACCGAGTGTGCAGCCCACCCATGCCACAAGTGATATGTACTGGGCCGGCGACCGCCTTGGCGCCGAAAGAATTAAAGGTGCTTATGCTTATAAACAACTGTTACAGCAAAATGGCTGGATGCCTTTGGGTACCGATTTTCCGGTGGAGGACATTAGTACTTTTAAAACATTTTTAGCAGCTGTGGTGCGTAAAGATGCTAAAGGTTTTCCCGAAAATGGTTTCCAAACAGAAAACGCTTTGAGTCGTGAAGAAGCCATTCGGGGAATGACGATTTGGGCTGCCAAAGCAGCATTTGAAGAGCAACTAAAGGGAAGCCTTGAAAAAGGAAAACTAGCCGATTTTATAATGCTGGATAAAGACCTTTTGGTTTGCGACGAAAAAGAAATTTTAGCAACCAACGTATTAAAAACATTTGTTGGCGGTAAGCAGGTGTATAGCTCCAAATAAACACACTCAGATTTAAAGAAGCTGGTAGTGGTAAAAGCAATTATTCTTATAATAGTTTCGTTTCTAAAGCTTCCTGCTATAACTTAACATCATGATAAAATTTCTTTCGAAAGCTTTATTAGCAACAGTTGGTGTTTTGCTGGCTTCTTACCTGCTCACAGGTGTTAATGTAAAAGATCCGGCTACTGCTTTAATAGTGGCTGTGGTATTGGGTTTGTTCAATAGTTTCATTAAGCCTTTGTTCATTATTCTTACCATACCTATTACCATCCTCACCTTAGGATTATTTTTATTGGTCATTAATATTTTAATTGTAAAATGGGTAGCCGATTTGGTACCCGGCTTTGATGTTGACGGCTGGTTTACTGCTTTACTTTTTGGCCTGATCGTATCCATTGTTACATCGATGCTGGAAGCGATGATTGGGAGTAAAGAGGAGAAGCAGGTGAAATAATCTACAAGATTCGTTGGTAAAAGTTACTAATAGACTGTTATGTATCTAACGATTCAATCAACCCTTTCACCTTACCAGCTATAAAATCCCTCACTTCGTTAAACTCTTTAGGTTCCATGTGTTTTGGGTCGGGTATTTGCCAATCTATAAATTGTTTGGCAGGCATCCAGGGGCAGGCATCGCCACAACCCATGGTTACTACTGCATCAAAAGGTGCGTAGGCTTTTACTTCTTCCAGGCTTTTACTATCGTGGGTGCTCAGGTCGTAGCCGAGCTCTTTCATTGCGGCAATGGCCTTTGGGTTTACAATACCGCTTGGCTTACTGCCAGCACTATATGCTGCTATATTTTCGCCACCAATTATAGTAGCAAATGCCTGACTCATTTGGCTGCGGTTACTATTTTCTACACAAACAAAGAGTAATTTTTTTTGGCTCATGTATTATTTTATTTAATTATTTTATGAATAAGGATGGCCGCTACTGCCCCCAATACAGGTGCTGTTAAATACACCCAAATATGTTGCAAATTACCACTAACAACTGCTGGTGCCAGGCTCCGTGCAGGATTCATACTTGCACCGCT
>JAYUTQ010000388.1:0-3295 GCA_043755055.1 Chitinophagaceae bacterium
AAAATGCCTTTGTTAAAATAGAAAAATATTTGAATTTGGGTTTTAAAATCCATTTAATCGAAAAAAAGTCACTCAACCTAATACCAAGCTCTTTATTTCTCCTTTCATTTTTAACCACAAAAAAACCAGCTTATGTCCAAAATTGGTGTAAAACAGGTCGCTCCGTTCCTGGTGTTGCTTGCAGTTGCAGTTATTGCAATTTTTATTAAACCAGAAGCCTCTTTCGATCCTTCGAAAGTTCTAGGCGATGATGGTGTTACGCCCAAGTATGTTTACAATAGCGGGGATATTGCCTGGATGTTGGTATCCTGTGCATTCGTTTTCTTAATGACTCCGGCACTTGCATTCTTTTATGGTGGTATGGTGGGTCGCAAAAACGTGCTTTCTACAATGATTAAAAGCACCGTGTCTGCAGGTATCATTTCTGTTTTATGGATCGTGGTACAGTTTAGCCTGTGTTTTGGCAAATCTATCGGTGGCTTTATTGGCGACCCTTCCACGTTCTTTATGTTTAAAGGCGTTATGAGTGGTGAGCCCTGGAGTCTCGCTGCTTCTATTCCATTGCCTTTATTCGCTTTTTTCCAATTGATGTTCGCTATTATTACGCCTGGTCTTGTAGTAGGAGCCGTGGCAGAACGTATCCGCTTTAGTTCTTACACATTATTTATAGCCCTGTTTGGGGTATTGGTATATGCACCGCTTGCCCACATGGCATGGCACCCCGATGGATTTTTGTTTAAAATGGGTGTGCTGGACTTTGCAGGTGGAACGGTAGTTCATATTTCTGCAGGTATGGCTGCTTTGGCTGGTGCGTTGGTTTTAAAACCACGTAAAAATATTATTACAGCAGGCCCTGCTAACATTCCGTATGTGTTAATTGGTACCGGTTTACTTTGGTTTGGCTGGTTTGGCTTTAATGCAGGTAGTGCTGTGGGTGCAGGTTCATTAGGTGTATATGCATTTGCTACAACCAACACCGCCGCCGCTGCTGCTGGTTTGTCCTGGATGTTCCTCGATGTTATTCGTGGTAAAAAACCATCTGTACTTGCTTTTTGTATTGGTGCGGTTGTAGGCTTGGTTGCCATAACCCCCGGAGCTGGTTTTGTGGGTGTTCCTCAGGCAATTTTTATTGGTGCAATTGCTGCCATAATTTCTAATGTTGTAGCGGAATATTTAAAACACAAAACCAAGCTGGATGATCCTTTGGATGTATTTGCATGCCATGGTTTAGGTGGAATTGTAGGCATGTTGCTAACCGGAGTTTTTACTTATCATGATATTAACCCCGCAGTTACAAACTTTACTGATGCAGCTGGCAACAAGATTGTTATAGATGGTCTTATGTACGGTGGTGGTCAGTTCCTGATTCAATTAAAAGGCATGGCTATATCTGTAGTCTACAGTTTCGTGGTTTCTTTCATCATCTTTAAAGTCATCAATATGATTTTGCCAATGCGGGTAACGCAGGAAGAAGAAGCGGAAGGATTGGATGCATCGCAACACAATGAGAATTATGTACAGGGCACTTTACTGGTAAAAAGCGGTGGCGAAGTGGTAGAAACACCGAATACTTACTAACACCGGATTCTAATTTTCAATTCAACGTGCTTATAAATAATTAAATAAAAAGGTACAACCGTTATAATTCGTAATTGTCGAGACTACATTATAACTGTTGTACCACATTAAAACTTAAAACCAAAACAATGATAAGAAAAATTTTTATGCCAGTAGCCGGGATGTTTATGATTTGTAGTGCTTTCGCACAAACCGATTCTATACCCGCCCCATCTTTTACTATTACCGGTTCTGCCGATGTGTACCACCGTTCCGATTTTGCAAAAATGTCTGGCAATAGCCTTACAAGTTTTACACCAGCCAATAACCAGTTTGCCCTGGGTATGGCGTCGGTAAAATTTGAGCATAAAACATCTAAGATAGATATGGTAGCCGATTTAGGCTTTGGTAAAAGGGCTGCCGACTTTGCCTACAACGATCAGGGAATTTTATCGGCCGTTAAGCAATTGTACATCAGCTATATGCCCACTTCTAATGTAAAATTAACCGCAGGTAGCTGGGCTACACACGTAGGTTACGAGTTGGTAGATCCGCAGCTGAATCGTAACTATTCTATGAGTTATATGTTCACAAACGGCCCTTTCACACACACCGGTGTAAAAGCCGATTTCACTTTTGGTAAAAGCGGATTAATGGTAGGTGTAAGCAACCCAACAGACATGAGGGTAGTGCCGGATGGCGTTATCAATAAGAAGTTTGTAATAGCTCAATACAGCTATGCAGCAAGCGATAATTTTAAAGCCTACCTCAATTATGTTGGTGGAAAAGCAACCGATACGACTAAAATAAACCAGTTCGATTTGGTACTTACTTCAAAATTGAGCAGCAAATTCGGTATTGGATTTAACGGAACCGTAAACAGTTCTAAATTTTGGGCTGATAAAAAATATTCTGATGCTATGAGCTGGTTTGGTTCTGCCTTGTACCTCAATTTCGATCCTTCTTCTAAATTTGGCCTAACACTTCGAGGCGAATATTTTGGCGACAAAGACGGCATTAAATTACCAGCCGGCGGAAACGTATTTGCAACCACTTTGTCTGCAAACTTTAAAGTGGATGGATTTATTTTCATACCGGAACTAAGGTTCGACAATAGCAATAAAATGAACTTCTTAGATAAAAACGGAGCTGGAAAAAAATCTGCAGCAAGTTTGATTTTTGCAGCTATTTACGCTTTTTAATCTTTACAAAATATTTTTGGAAAATCCCTTCGGGCTTAGTGCTCCGAGGGGATTTTTTTGGGCACCCGGGCGGGCTGTACGCAGTACTCCGCAGCCGCCGAAGTTGCAGGTTAGCTTCGCTATCGATATTTTATACGGCGGCTTTACGGGGTACTTGCTTCCATCCCTGGTGCACATAAATCAAACTTCTGCTTTTTAATCTGCAATTATTTTTACAACACATTTAAGGTTAAAATATAGCCAGTTATTTTCAGGTAGTCATAATCGTACTACACCTCATCCATACTTTTCCGTTCTACTATTTCATGTATTTTCACAAGTATGAATATGGATTCCATTCTTCCTCCCCAACTTGATATTTACAGGGCTTCTGCTGGTAGTGGCAAAACGTTTTTGCTTACCATGCAATACTTAAAATTATTGCTGCAAAGCCCCACAAAATACCGTGAAATACTGGCGGTAACATTTACCAACAAGGCCACCGAAGAAATGAAGCACCGCATACTGGGTGAGCTTAAAAAACTGGCAGCAGGGGA
>JAYUTQ010000389.1:0-3288 GCA_043755055.1 Chitinophagaceae bacterium
CCACGGGTTTTATGGAACATCCCGGTTATTCGGGACCCGTGGCTATTATTATTAAACCACTTCGTGGTTTGGACTAAATTGTAAATACAATTGGTATAACAATAAGCAGGGCTTTTTTGTTTTGGTATGATTGTTGAAAACAATCACCTTATTATATTTGTGTAAGAATTACACATTAATTATTCATTTTTAATTTGATTGTTATGAAAAAAATTTACGCAGCATTGCTGTGCCTGCCAGTATTTGCAGGCGCTGTTACTTACAATGGTAACACCCGTACAGGTTTTGGAGGAGCCATTGGTAACAGTGTGTTAAGTGTAACCGATAATGGAACCACTATTAGTTTTACCCTTACAAAAGGTTCTGGAGATTTTAATGATGCATTGGTATTGTATATCGATTCAAAATCGGGTGGCTTTAATACTACCTCCGGCTTTGGCGATAATGCAGACGGATTGAGAAGAGCTATATCCGGCACTGACGGTACTAATCGTACAGCTATTAATTTTGGAAATGGTTTTTTACCCGATTATGCAATTGCCTTAGAACCAAACCCGCCCACAAGCTTTGGTGGCCTTTGGTCGCTTGCTAACGGCGGTGCTAATAGTCTTGGTTTTATTAGTAGCGTAAGCCTTACTCCTGGCACAAATAATGCAACTAGCTACACTTTTACTGTCGCAAAAGCTGATATTGGGATTATTGATCCTACAATAGCTTTCGATTTTGTAGGAGCCTATATCAGTAACTCTGCTTTCAGAGCAGATGAAGCTATTGGATTTGATATCGCCGGCGGTAATCCTGGATTTAATGGCACGGTAACTACCGCCACTAAATTTCAATACCCAAGTGGGGTATTATTACCCGTAACGCTAACCAGTTTTACAGGTGCTATAAAAAATAACACCGTTAACCTTAATTGGAAAACAGCTACTGAAAACAACCTGAGTCATTTTGAAATTGAACAAAGCACAAACGGTAGAAGCTGGATGAAGGCTGGTGTAGTTAATGGAGTTAATAGTGCCAACGGTGCTAATTATCAATTTGATATTCAGAATGTTACAGCTAACTTTATGCTGTACCGCCTTAAAATAGCCGATAAAGATGGCCGTTCGGCATATAGCCAGCAGGTTACCATTAAGAAAAGCGGTAAAGCAGGTATTGAGTTAATCGGTAACCCTGTAAAAGATATAGTAAGGCTAGCCATTCATCAGGCAGAGCCAGCCACTTTTAGCGCTGAAATTATTACGCTAAATGGTAGAAGAATCAGCAATACCATTTATCAACATAATGGTGGTTCTGCAGTTTACAACATCAATATCCCAACCGTTGCACCTGGAATGTACCTGATTAAAGTAAGCAGTGCAACAAGCAAAGAAACTTTTAAATTAATGGTGAATTAAATTCAGTACACCGTAACCAATCAAAAATGGCTGACCGCTTTATAAAACGGTCAGCCATTTTTGTTATGGTCAATCTTAAAAAATATAAGGTCCTTCAAATTTCATTTACGACAAAAATTCACAACTCACTACTCACCACTCACACCACTTACACTGCAAAACTTTCGCCACAACCGCAGCTCCGGCTTGCATTGGGGTTATTGAAATAGAAACCTTTTCCATTAAGTCCGTCGCTAAATTCCAGTTCGGTATTTACGAGGTACAAAAAGCTTTTAAGATCGGTCACAATCTTCTGTCCCTTGTCTTCAAAAACCTGATCCATAGGTTTTGATTCGTTATCAAAATCCATTTTGTAGCTAAGACCGCTACAACCGCCGCCTACTACGGAAACCCTTAAAAAATAAGAAGGATCGTTGCCTACGCCGGCATCATCCATTAATTGTTGCACTTTGTTTAAAGCTTTGTCGCTTATATAAATGCCATTATCTGTTGCTACCATAATTTAATATGCAAATGGGCAAATTTGCAAATAGGCAAATGATACCGCAATAAGTTATTGGCACATTTTCACAATTGCATATTTGCAAATTGATTTAATGAACTACACTCTCTTCAAACTGCAATACTTCTAAACCGTTTTTAGCACGGTAGTCGTTAATTGCAGCTTTAATGGCGTCTTCGGCCAATACAGAGCAGTGGATTTTTACCGGAGGTAAATTTAATTCCTCCACAATATCCATATTGTCGATGGCAACTGCCTGATCTACAGTTTTACCTTTCAGCCACTCGGTGGCCAAAGATGAAGATGCAATAGCCGAGCCACAACCAAAAGTTTTAAACTTTGCATCGGTTATTAAACCGGTAGCATCGTCTACTTCTATTTGTAACCGCATTACGTCGCCGCACTCCGGTGCACCCACAAGGCCGGTACCCACGTTTTTACTTGCTTTATCCAGCGTACCCACATTTTTGGGGTTCTGGTAATGATCTATAACTTTTTCTGAATATGCCATGGTATGTAATTTATGTATTGTGATGTACGATTTTTACTCAACGTAAAAATTATTAATAATTGATTTTAGTTTCTCAATATCAGCTCCATCCAGCATTCCTGCACTTGAAGTAATCCTTGATAAATCCACCGCTTTAATCTGATCCAACATTATCTGCCCCTTTATGTTTGCATTAGAAATTGTAAATCTGAAAGCCAAATAATCTTTTATTGTATTTGTTACCGGCATTACTACTACAGTCTTTACAAACCTATTCATTGACTCTGGAGAAACTACAATTGCTGGTCTTATTTTATTAGCTTCGGAACCAACCGACGGATCCAGATTAACCCATACAATTTCATACTGCTGTATCATCATGTCCAATCATCATTTTCTTTTGCTATTAAATGAGGTGTTGCGTCGTTCCAATCTTTCAAAATAGGGTCTGTTTCACTAACGTCATTTGGATTGATTTCATTGAACGCTTCAACTTCATCATTTAATTTGGTTGGCTCAATGGTAATTCTACCACTTTTCTCTACACAAATAGAAAATCCATCACCCAGATGCTGGCTTTCTATAACCTCTTTTGTTATGTTAATGATGGTTGACATTTATTTATGAAAGTGATGACCGGTTTATAATTTTTGTTCAACCTGACTTATAGCTTGGTAAACTATAATTCATGAATATTAATGTGCCGCCCATTCTATACTGTTCAGGTCTATTCCTTCTTTATACATTTCCCATAACGGGCTCATTTCTCTTAATTTCAATACCGTATCGCCTACAGCTTTAATGGTGTAATCTATCTTATCTTCTGTAGTAAAGCGACTGAGGCCAAAACGCAAGGAAGAATGTGCCAAATCATCGCCCAAACCAAGGGCTTTAAG
>JAYUTQ010000390.1:0-3286 GCA_043755055.1 Chitinophagaceae bacterium
ACCCAACATAGCCAAACAAACCCATCACGGCTGCTAGTGTAATATATCCTTTAATTTTTTTCATTTAATATTTACCTTATCGCTTCTATAAGTTTTTGCAGTTAGCATATCAACACCAATAAAATTCCAATCAAAGAAAACAACAACTTCCTTTTAAAATTGCAGAAATTAAAGGAAAGCCTTTTCGGCACTCTGAATTGTGTGTGGCAGAGCCGTAGGCTCGATTCTGTTTTGTAACAACGGATTTCAATCCGTTGAAACTCCCACCACATTATATGAACCAAGCCCCCGGCTTGCTACTTTTTTACTTTGAAGTCAACGGATTGAAATCCGTTGTTACAAGATTTATCGAGCCTTCGGCTCTACAAACATTCACAAAACGCTAGGTGACAACAACTTTGGGTTAAACAAATCTAAACAGCAGCTTCAAAACCCAAAATATTCCACTATAATCTGCTTTAATCCCTGTTAACCTTTTAGCAACTTTGCTTTTTTGCCTTGCTGCCCCGCCGTTTAGCCTTACTTTCGCCGCCAATTTGGTTTATTGACCCTGTTTTGTAATTGTTTTATAGCAACAAAAAACGAGGTATTCATGCTACCAATCAACTAATAAACATACAAATGAACATCCGTAACATCGCCATCATTGCCCACGTAGATCACGGCAAAACAACTTTGGTGGACAAAATTTTGCACAGCACAAACGTGTTTCGTGCCAACCAGGAAACTGGTGACCTGATCATGGATAACAACGACCTGGAAAGGGAACGTGGTATCACCATTCTTAGTAAAAACATTTCGGTTCAGTACAAAGATGTAAAAATCAATGTGATAGATACGCCGGGTCACGCCGACTTTGGCGGTGAGGTAGAACGTGTATTGAAAATGGCCGATGGTGTGTGTTTGCTGGTGGATGCCTTTGAAGGCCCGATGCCGCAAACCCGTTTTGTGTTGCAGAAGGCATTGCAACTGAACCTGAAGCCCATCGTTATCATAAATAAAGTAGATAAACCAAACTGCCGTCCTGATGAGGTACACGATGCAGTTTTCGAACTGTTTTTTAACCTCGATGCTACAGAAGAGCAATTGAATTTTCCTACGTTCTACGGTTCAAGTAAACAAGGTTGGTTCAATACTACATTAGAACCTACTGATAATATTTTTGCCTTACTGGATGGTGTATTGGAATTTGTACCACCTGCCGAAGAGAAAGAAGGTACCCTGCAGTTGCAGATTACATCACTGGATTACAGTTCTTTCCTTGGTCGTATTGCAGTAGGAAAAATAGCCCGTGGCGTTATAAAAGAAGGCCAGGCAATACAGCTTTGTAAGCTAGATGGCAGTTTTGTAAAAACCCGTGTAAAAGAATTGTACGTATTCGAAAGCCTGGGCAAGAAAAAAGTAACTGAGGTAAAAGCCGGTGACATTTGTGCCGTAGTAGGTATCGAGGGTTTCAATATTGGTGAAACCATTGCCGACTTTGAAAATCCTGAAGCATTACCGGTTATCCCAATTGACGAGCCAACGATGAACATGCAGTTCAGCATTAATAACTCACCGTTTTTTGGCCGTGATGGTAAATTTGTTACCAGCCGCAACATCCGTGACAGGTTAATGAAGGAACTGGAAAAAAACCTGGCGCTTAGGGTAGAAGATACCGACGATGCCGATAAATTCATGGTGTTTGGTCGTGGTATTTTGCACCTGAGTGTATTGGTAGAAACCATGCGTCGTGAAGGTTACGAAATGACGATTGGTAACCCACAGGTAATTGTAAAAGAAATAGATGGTAAAAAATGTGAGCCGTACGAGGTATTGGTGGTAGATGTACCACAGGAGTTTAGCGGTAAAGTGATAGACCTTGTTACCCAAAAGAAAGGCGAAATGCTGATTATGGAAAGCAAGGGCGAAATGCAACACCTGGAATTTGAAATTCCAAGCCGTGGCTTAATTGGTTTGCGCAGCCAAATGCTTACCAACACAACCGGCGAAGCTGTAATGGCACATCGCTTTAGCGAATACAAGCCCTGGAAAGGCCCGATTCCCGGCCGTAGCAATGGTGTGTTGCTAAGCAAAAACACAGAAAAAACAACTGGTTACTCAATAGATAAATTACAAGACAGGGGAACCTTTTTTGTAGATCCGGGAGAAGAGGTGTATGTAGGACAAATAATAGCCGAGCACATTAAGCCAGGCGATTTGAACGTAAATGCTACTGAACCTAAAAAGCTGACCAACCACCGTGCAAGTGGAACGGACGATGCCTGCCGCATTGCTCCTAAAACCTTATTTACGCTGGAAGAGTGCATGGAGTATATTCAGCAGGATGAGTGCATAGAGGTAACGCCTAAAAACATTCGGATGCGTAAGGTGATACTGAACGAAGACGACCGTAAAAAAGTACAAAAGCGTATGGAAGCAGAAGCATCGTAAAGCCTCCCCAAACCCCTCCGGTGGAGGGGCTTAAAAGCCTTAATATTTAAAAAAAGCATCATAGTAATATGGTGCTTTTTTTATGCCTTTTTATAAAGTTTCAGAAAGAAGCACGGTTCTTAAGCCCCTCCACCGGAGGGGTTTGGGGAGGCTTTTTATCAATAATATTGATTAGCCTTGTACAAATATTTTACCATGAAAAAACTGGCCATTGTTTGTTTAATGTGGATGGTTTCGGTAGCAGCGTTTGCAAACTCGGCCATGCCCGGACTATGGCAGGCGGGTGCCAACGGAAAGTTTATTCCGCTGTTTGCATCCGACAGTATTTATTTTGGTAAAATACAAATGCAGCATGAACAGATATTGGTGAACCTGTACCCCGGTTTTGCAGTGGTAAAAGGAGAATACTACATGTACAATAATACTGACACCGCCATCAATATGCATGTGGCATACCCAAAGCAGGCAAGGTTTAGCGATACGATGGTACAAAACGTCATTCCGTCTTATATAGATGCTTTAAAAGTGTTGGTAAACGATAGGCCAACAGCGCTGATGCGGAAAAAGGATGCCGCTTTTGATACCATGATGAATAAGCCTGACCGGCAAATGATATCCATTACCAACGAGCAGGATTACGACAACTGGTTTGTGTGGACAATGACATTTGCACCAAAGGCATTTACCAAAATAACCGTTTATTTTTTAACTGATAACAGCCATGCCAAACTGAGCCGTGGCTACAGCCGTGATAAAGGAAGTGCCTTTACCTATGTGCTGGAAAGTGGCCGTGCATGGGGCGGCAGCATCGACAGCGGCAAAATTTGCATTCAATTAAAAGAAGGGCTTACCA
>JAYUTQ010000391.1:0-3285 GCA_043755055.1 Chitinophagaceae bacterium
AGTTTATCTGGTCCTTTACCGGATTGGGGAAAATGGTAAGGGTGTTATCTACCCGGCCATAATTTATTTTTACAATAACGCTGTAGGTGTTGCGGCCACTTTTATCCATGGCTTTTATCCGGTAAAAATTTTTTCCTATCAAAGGTTGTGCATCAGCAAATTCGTAATCGGTAGCGGCCGTGCTGTTTCCTTTAGCAGCCACTATACCAATACTTGTAAATACAATCGCATCTTCACTTCTTTCTACCTGATATTCTTTCATTTCTTTTTCGCTGGCACTTTTCCAAAACGTTTTTATAACCTGCCCCACCTGCCCCACATATACATTTACAAAGTCTATCGGCAGCGACTGTGAAGGATTATACTGAACAGGGTTGGGGCTGCCAACAGCAAAATTAATAGCACCATTACCATAACATCCTTCACCAATATTAGCTCTTGTTACAAATTGATTGTTTAAAGATCCGGCATCCGTAATACTCATAGCCATCAGCTTTACCAATTGCTGATTCAGTGGATCGTAACCCAAAACGCTTTTCGGCAATCCTATTTCGAAGCCCATTGTAAAGTCGTTAATGCCGGGGTTGCAACTCAGTTTATATTGGCTGGCTATATTTGGATTCGCAACGGTTGCAGTTCCCAAAGCAATATTGGGGCCGCCGCCAAACAGGGCATTATCACTAAGTGTGTACAGGTTGTAAGTAAATAAATCGTGGCCGGTACGGGTGCTGATTACAAGGCAGTAATCGGGTAAAAAGCCAGCGTCGAAGCTTGTACCGCTGTTAAAATTACGCAGGCCCAAAGGTGCATTGTTACGGCCAAAGTTGCCATTGGCAAAGCCGCCGGGCTTACTATCTATAAACAATAAAATGTGGTGGCCGTCCTGCACATCTCCTCCAATACCAATTTGCAAATCGTTATCGTTGGCCGCTGCATAAAGGCTGTTAATGCTGTTGCCCATGCCAAAGCAGGATGTAGCCCCACCAGCAGAAGTGCCTAGCGGAACGCCCCAATAACCTTCTGTTATGTTACCGTTGAAAGTAATTTGTGCCCCTGCAGTGGAGCCAAAAAACGAAAGAATAAAAAGAAAATGTAAACGTTTAACCATCAGCAACGGTTTGGTGAATTAAAATTTTTAATTCGTTTTAAAACTAAATTTTTTTTCTGATAAACTGTGAATCTTTTGTGAAAGAAAGATTTTTTTAAAACACACCAACCGCAATTAAGCATTCCGGCTGGCGTGTTATGCCAATGCACTTATATTGCAGCCATTATTATGTGGAGTATTTGTAAAAAAGAATTACGGCAATTTTTCAGTAGCCTTACCGGGTATCTGGCCATCGGCGTATTCCTGTTATTGATGGGTTTATTCCTGTTTATTTTCCCCGATACCAGCATTCTTGATTATGGCTTTGCCACCATGGATAAGTTTTTCGAACTGGCTCCATGGGTACTGCTGCTTCTCATCCCTGCAATAACCATGCGCAGCTTTAGCGACGAGTTTAAAAGCGGTACCTGGGAATTGCTAAAAACCAAGCCCCTTACTTTCGGGCAAATTATTGCAGGCAAATATTGGGCTTCATTCATCGTAGCATCGCTGGCATTGGTGCCTTCGCTTTTGTACGTTTTTACCATAAATAATTTAATAGTAAAAGGCAGTATAGATAGTGGCGGCATCGCTGGCAGTTATGTTGGTTTGCTTATGTTGGTGGCCGTATTTACAGCCATTGGTATTTGCTGCAGCACACTTACCAATAATGCAGTTGTAGGTTTTCTTATCAGTGCGGTAGCCTGCTTCATTTTTTACAATGGTTTTCAGGCCATTAGCCAAATACCATCGTTTAAAGGCAATGCAGATTATTACATAGAACAGGCGGGCATCAGCAACCATTATAAAAGCATGAGCCGTGGATTGATAGAGGTAAAAGATGTAGTGTATTTTGTAGTGGTAACGGTTCTGTTTTTGTTGATTGCTGCAAGGCAATTGATGGTAAAATGGGGCGGCGGGGCAAACAAAAAACCTTAAATATTTCAAATGAAACAAAATCTAAAGTATTGGAGTTAGTAAGTGTAACAGAGTAAAATTATTGGGCGTTACCCCGGCGAAAACCTCCGCAATTCTACGGAGCAAGCAGCCGGGGTCGGGCTTTTCGTTACAATTTTTTTTGGCCATTTCAGTACCCCTTTAGGGGATAGGGGCTAGGGCCAAAAAAAGATTTTCACTACAATCCCTTACGCAACAATCACTAACAAAAAACCTTTCTGCCGTGGTTGGTGTCCTCCCAGCCACGCATGTAGGAGGCCAGCGTTTTATTGGTTTGTTTTGGAACCATTATGTGCAGTAAAATAATTAGTAGAAGGTTTAAATTCAGTGGCTGGTGAGGACACCAGCCACGGCTCAAAAATTCTCTTCTGTCTGTCACCATCCCTGTTATCCGTGTTCCTATCAACCCTTGTAAATACATGAAATCACTGCTCCATAAAATACGCTCTTCTAAAATCTGGTGGCTCATTTTGCCAGCCATTGCCATAGGTATTTACGCCCTTAGCACAATGGCCAATCCACAGCTGGACCTAACCGCCGAAAAACGTTACACCCTTAGCCAGCCCACTAAAGACTTACTTAAAAAGCTGGACGATAAAGTAGAAATCACCGTATTGTTAACCGGCGAAAATCTACCCGCAGGTTTTAAAAAATTACAAAACAGCACCGCCGCTTTTTTAGAAAGATGCAAGGCCAATGGCAATAACAAACTCAGCTACAGTTTTATAGAGCCGGAAGCATTCCTCACCGATTCTGTAAACTTTCCGCTGAACGATACGGCCAAAAGCGAATTCTTGAAATCGGCTGCCGTAAAGCAAAATGAAGTAACCAAAACGGCCACCAAAGCGGCTTTCAATTATCCCGTAGCACTAATAAAGTATAAGGAACAATTTGCAACTGTAAATTTATTGCAGGGCCAAAGCAACAAAGGCTTCCTCAACCCTGATGGAAGCGATGCGCAGTTACAGGTAATTAATAATGCCGAGGCATTGCTGGAATACCAATTTATCAATGCCATTTATTCGTTAACCCGAAACTCGGTTCCCATTGTAGCTTATGCCACTGGTCATGGCGAACCCACCGGGCCGGAAACCTACGACCTTGGTAGCACCCTCGATAATAAGTACCGCTATTTTTTACACAATATAAAAAACCAGCCAGGTATTTCAGATTCCATCAAGGCGCTCATCATAGCCAAGCCCACCGAAAAATTTACAGACGAAGACAAACTAAAAATAGAC
>JAYUTQ010000392.1:0-7451 GCA_043755055.1 Chitinophagaceae bacterium
TGACAGATTAAAACTGTTCCAAACAAGTACCTACAGAATTGGTGCAAAGCTTAACGTACTGCACGGGTTACTTTCACCCATGCCCAAAAGGCTGATAGAAGACATTCAACTAAACGTTGGTTACAACTTTGTAGGCAGTAAAATAATGATGATTTCTAATAAAGATACAAGCCAAAAACAAAAGATTTACGATACCACTTACAAAACTGTTACCCATAACCAGCTATACTTTGAACCGATGATTACATTTTCACGGCATAGTAATTTTGGCTGCACAATTAGCATTCCGCTAATACTCCAAAATCTTAAAAGAAGTAGCGGCGTAACTAACCGCGAAAGCATCTGGTATGCAAACCCTTGTATTAATCTTTCTTACGCATCAAAGAGAACTCCAAATAGCAAGATATTTTTTAAATACACCCATATGATAGATTTGAAAAATCCAGAGTTTGCTTATAACCAAATGCAATTGGGCTATTCAGCTAATCTAACAGACATTTTCAGTGTATCAAAGAATTAGGAACAAACACAAAAAGAATCCAATTATTATAAAACAAAATTCTAAAATCCTCACACCCCGGACAACCCACACTTTAGTCCACCAGTTTATTTCTGGTGGCCTTTTCATTTCTTTTCAATGGGCTATTTTTTGATTAAAACCTTTGGTTATCTTACGGCACTAAAAACCCTTTTATGAGAAGAATCGTACCCTTTTTTGTGTTAATGCTATATGTTGCAAGCCCTTCATTTTCACAAGAATTAAGAGTGGAAAGAGGTCAGCGGCCTCTAATAGATCTTGATAAAGTAAACCCTGCAGACTTTCACAAGGGACGGTTTTATATTAAGTTTAAACCTGCATTTGAAAACTTGCTGTTTAAAGCACCTGGTAAAAATGTTGACGGCATTATTACATTTAATATTCCACAGGTAGATGCGGTCAATCAAAAAATGGGTGTTAGTAAAGCCACAAATCCCTTTCATGTAATAATGGATGATAAGTCCAATATTGCAAAGCATAAGGCATGGGGTTTTCACCTGTGGTACATATTAGAAGTACCCGACGGTATAGATATAAAAGATGCGGTAAAAAAGTATGCAGCACTGGCCGGCATCATCGAATTGGCAGAACCTGTATACAAAATTTCGCTGGATAAAATGCCAGGAGGTGACACTACTCCGATACGATTTGAGTGGACACCCGGCGACCCAAGATATCCGGAGCAATGGCATTATAACAACACCGGCCAAAGCGGTGGCACCGTAGATGTAGACATTGATTTGCCGGAAGCCTGGGACATCGAAAAAGGAAGCAGCAATGTAACTGTAGCAGTAATGGATGAAGGAATGGACACATCCCACCCCGATTTGAAAACACAAATGGCTCCGGGTACTAATTATGGCTATAATTTTTCTACCGGTAGCCCCACCCTGGCACCCGGCGACCATGGCTGCCATACAGGTGGCACAGTGGGAGCTAAAAATAGTAATGAAATTGGGGTATCCGGTATAGCAGGTGGCAATGGTACCACTGGTAGTGGTGTAAGGCTTATGAGTTGTCAAATGATTGGTTCCGGATCTGGCGCAGCAGGCCCATCCTATATATGGGCAGCCGATAGAGGCGCAGCTATCAGCACCAATAGCTGGGGTTATACAGGTGGCAGCGTAGCCAATACTGCAGAGCTGGATGGCATCGATTATTTTATAGCCAATGGCGGCGGCGGCGTACTTACCAATGGTATTTTATTTTTTAGCGCCGGCAATACCAATATCGATGTAAACCGTTATCCCAATAATTACCATAGGGTAATATGTGTAGTGGCTACCACCCATACAGATACCAAAGCGTCTTACAGTAACTATAGTATTTACACCGATATAAGTGCTCCGGGCGGTTCTAATTCCGGCGGTTCTAATGATATTTTAAGCACTTTTAGAGCCAACTCTTCGGGCGGGTATGGTTTTATTGCCGGTACCAGTATGGCTACCCCACATGCAGCAGGTGTTGCGGCACTTATTGTAAGCCGTGCACAAGGCAGGCTCAGTGCCGACGATGTAAAAAGTATTATCCTCACCCAGGTGGATGACCATTATCCCTTGAACTCTGGGTTTATAGGTAAAATGGGTACCGGCAGGCTCAATGCTTTTAAAAGCCTGCAAAAAACAAATGAAATTTTATTAACCCCTATAGTAAATGCCCCAACCAATTTAACTGCGGTGTTAGCCGGCTGTAACCAGGTAAATCTTACATGGGCAAAAAATGCTGCCAACAACGATGTAATGATTGCGGTAAGCAGTAACCAATGGAACACTTTTGGCATACCATCTGGCTTATACAACGTTGGCAATAATATTACCGGTGGTGGACAGGTAATTTATAAAGGCCCTGCTACCGGCTTTAACTGGGCTACTGTTTTGGATGATACTACTATTTATTATTTTAAAATATGGTCGGTAGCGGCCGGTAATAATTATAGTATGGGCCGGGTAGCTTTTGTTATTACACCAAGTAAGAGCGTAGTACTTACACCTGTTCCGGTTTCTGATTGCCAGATAAACCTGAGCTGGACAACTGCAAGCCCTTGCCCCTTAGGCGAAGTGACGGTGGCATCTAACACTACTGCAACTTTTGGTACACCTACAGGAACATTGGTGGCCGGGAATACCATTGCTGGTGGCGGAACTGTTATTTACCACGGCCCGGCTGCTAATTTTAATAATACAGGCCTGGCAGATAGTACCAGATATTATTATCGTTTGTGGCAGTCAAGTGGCACTACATACAGTACTGGTTTTTCCAATGCCAATGGCTTTACCAGAAATGCTATTTTTACAGCAACTGCCAATGGTGTTTCTGTTTCGCAAATAAACCTTGCATGGACACGTGGTACCACCTGCACCACCGGCGAAGTAATGGTAGCATTTAATACCACCAACACCTTTGGCACTCCGGCAGGCAGCTATCTGCCAGGCGGTATGGTTACAGGAGGTGGTACTATTTTATATAAAGGAAATTTAAATGCATTTAACCACACCGGACTTGCAGAAAACACCCTTTATTATTACAAAATATGGCCCGAAACCAGTGCCGGCGTATTTGGAAAAGGTAAAGAAATTGCCGGGCGTACTACTTGCTTAGTTGCTACATTAACTGTGCCTGTAACAGAGGGTTTCAATAGTACAATCAATAATTGCCAGTGGGATACCGTAGTTGTAACGTCGGCTACTACACGCCCCGTTGTTAGCAGTGTAACCGGTAGTAGCAACCCCACTGTAACACCTTTTGAAGGCACTAATCTAATAAAATTCAACTCGTATAATAGCCAAAGTGGGGCAGTGGTTCGTTTAGCTTCTAATGGAATTAATACAGCCGGTATAAGAAAAATGTCTGCTTCCTTTAGGTGGTTTCAGGATAGCAGTAATTATACCACCGCACAGTATGCCGGCGAAGGTGTGATGGCACAATGGAGCAGCGATGGCACCACTTGGAACAGCCTGGAATTTTACCCACGGGTGCCGGCTGTAGGTCGTATTGGCTGGCGTTACAAGCAGTTTACCTTGCCTGCCGCCGCTTTAGCCATGCCCAGTGTTAAAATTGCATTTTTGTTTATTAGTAAATATGGCAATAACTGCTATATGGATGATCTTAAAATAACCGAAACCCTCTACAAGCAAACCAATGGCGAAACCATTAGTGCCGGGGCAGAATTTACAGACTCATTAAGCAACTGGACAAGCTACTACGATACTACAGGCGCCATGATGCTGAGCATTAGAAAGAACGGTAATAACATTGGCCGCATTGGTCAAAATAATATGTCGCTGGTAATGGGTGGCAACGCAGGAACAAGTACCATAGCACCAAGCGGTACCAATTATGTTACAAACCTTGGAGGCTGGAAAACCTTAAACCGCTACTACGATTTGGATCCTGTAACTGAACCTAGTACCGATGTAAATGTGCGGTTCTACTATACCGATGCAGATTCTACCGCATTGGCCGCTGCAGCCGCTACCCTTACACCGCCCAAGGCATCTATTACAAGTGCCGATATGTATCTGTATAAAATAAACGACCTACTATCTCCATATAATATTAATCCGGCTAGCGGACATACCACCGTACCTAAAGCCACTGCTTACAATACCAATGGATATTGGCAGTATAGTAAGGCAGGTGCTGCATCTTCGGCTAACTGGCAATACACCAATCTTGGTGGCGGCATCCATCAGGCGGAGTATGTGGTGGGCCATTTTGGTGGCGGCGGGCTTGGTGTGGGTAGTGTAAGTGGCTTTGGAGCCTTGCCCGTAAGGTGGATTAATTTTACTGCCATACCCGTACAGCAGCAGGTAAAACTGGAATGGATGATTGGTGAAGAAACCAACGTGAACCATTACCAAATAGAAAGAAGCAATGACGGAATTCGTTTTGTTGGTATCGGAAAATTAAATGCTACAACTACTAATGCACCACAGAAAAAATACATTTCGAATGATGTAGTGCCTTTGCGTGGTGTTAATTATTACCGCATTAAGCAGGTAGATAACACCGGCGATTTTACCTATAGCAAAACCTTGCTTATCAACTTTAAAAATAGTGTTTTGGTGAATGTGTCGCCTAACCCGGCCCGTGGTTTTGTAAACATCCGCAGCAACGACGCCATTACCAAAGTATGGCTGATGGATGCCGCCGGTAAGCAAATGCAGGCGCTGCAAGGCAGTAACAGTGGTACTTATAAGTTGCCCGTATTAGCTGCAGGTAAGTATTATCTTAAAATAGAAACCGCAGGTGATATGGTTCATCAGGCTTTGATGATTCAGTAGGAAGTGGTCGTTCTTCGCATCTAAAAAGCAAATAGCAAAAAAACGCCGATCCGATAACGGGTTCTCATCTACCTAAAAAATGCACTCCAAAATATTGGGGTGCATTTTTTATTTTTTTGTAAAAAACTCTTGTTACCTTCTCACAAAATTTAATTGCCATATGATACCATTTAAAGAAATTAAGCCCGGCGACTGGGTTCGGGTAAACAACGAAGGCCGTATAGAAGACGGCGCAGTAACCCATGTAAATATGGATGAAGGCCAGATTGGTGTAAGAACTCCAAGCGACATGGTGATGTATTTTGAACCGGCCCATGTTAGCGGCATTCCTTTGGATGAGGAACAGCTCACCAAGCTTCATTTCGAAAAAGAAGTACTGCCCGAAGGCTGGATTAAATACAAACACGGGCCTTTTAGACTGGTAATAGAAAAGCCAAACGATTTTACCCATAGTAAAATGTGGTACCGGGAAGATAAACGTCAGATCGTTTACCCATTAATGGTACACCAACTACAAAACCATTACCGTGAAATGACCAATGTAGAACTAACAGAATCTTAGTTTTTTAGAAATAGAAGTCAATTTTAAAAGCCGAACCTTGTGGTCTTCCAAAGGGTTCGGCTTTTATATAGTTTCAAATACGAGACTCAACCCCAGCCCATGTATGTGGTCCGCAGGACTAGCCGATTGCCCGTACACAAAAAAACGCTTTTAATAATCAATTACCTGCTCCTCCATCATTTGCGGAATAGGTCGGTTCTCATACTGCTGATTGCGTAGCATGGGTTCAAAACCGGCTTCACGAATAGCGTCTTGTATGCCACTTGCGGTAAAGCGGTGTGGGGCACCTGCCGCACTCACTACATTTTCTTCTATCATAATACTTCCAAAATCGTTGGCTCCGGCGTGGAGGCACATTTGCGCCACAGCCTTACCCACGGTAAGCCAGCTTGCCTGTATGTTTTTTACGTTTGGCAGCATAATGCGGCTCATGGCTATCATGCGGATATATTCTTCGCTTGTGGTAAGGTTGTGTACGCCACGTATGCGGGTTAGCAGCGTATCCACATCCTGAAATGTCCATGGAATAAAGGCAATAAAACCTTTGGCGCCTTCGGGCTTGCGTCTTTGTACTTCACGTATTTTGGCCAAATGTTCAAATCGTTCACGGATGGTTTCTACATGGCCAAACATCATAGTGGCACTTGTTGTCAGTCCCTGATTATGTGCCTCATGCATTACATCAAGCCATTCCTGTGCACCACATTTACCCTTGGCTATAAGCCTGCGAACCCTGTCCACCAGAATCTCTGCTCCGGGACCGGGCAGGCTGTCAAGACCCGCTTCCCGTAAGGCTTTCAGCACTTCGGCATGGGTACTTTTTTCCAGCTTGGTAATATGGGCTACTTCCGGCGGGCCTAATGCATGGAGCTTTACGTTAGGGTATAATTTTTTAAGTTCTCTAAACAGGTTTACATAAAACTGCAAACCAAGGCCGGGATGGTGGCCGCCTTGCAGTAATAACTGCTCACCGCCATAACGAATGGTTTCGTCGATCTTTCTTTTGTAGGTTTCAATATCTGTAATGTACGCATCGGGATGGCCGGGAACCCTGTAAAAATTACAAAACTTACAGTTGGCAATACACACATTTGTAGTGTTAAGGTTCCTGTCTATAATCCACGAAACTTTGCCATGTGGCACCTGCTTTTTACGCAGTTCATTGGCTACATACATAAGTTCGGTAAGCGAAGCATTTTCAAAAAGGAATACGCCTTCGTCTATAGATAGAAATTCGAAATTGAGTGCCTTTTGGAGTAGTTGATGTATGTTCATGTATGTAGTGAATCTTAATTAACGATAGGGATATGGTATAAGTGGAGGTATTTTTTTTCTGAGGGATTAGAAAATAAAAATGATTTGCAAATGATAACAAAGATAAACCGCCGTTGTTGTATAAATGATGAAAGGATTAAAAGAATGGATTGTTTGAAATAACTTGAGATTTGAAAATAGTGTCTGATTTATTGATTAGGATAAGCACAACATAACGACGATGATAATTGCCATAGCCAATACTTTGAAGCATAAGTTGCTGCTCCTTACTGTTAGTGCCGTGTTATGCGATGCAATATATGCACAGGAAATTTTTTCGCCGCCGCCGGCGAAGTTTCTTTCCAAATTTCGTTTTGAACAAATGACGGGGGGCGTAATACTGATACGTGCCACCCTTAATGCCACTACCGATTCACTCAATTTTATTTTAGACACCGGCAGCGGCGGTATATCGCTTGATAGTTCTACTGCAGCAGAACTGCAACTTAAAATAACGCCTACTGAACGTACCATTCGCGGAATAGCAGGCATAAGGCGAGTAGATTATGCTTTAAAACACACCCTTAGGCTGCCCGGCGTTACAGCCGATTCACTTGATTTTCATATCAACGATTACTCATTGCTCACTGCCGTTTATGGTGTTCGGATTGATGGCATTATCGGCTATAGTTTATTGCGCCGCTATATTGTACACGTAGATTACGACCATAACGAATTGTTTTTTTACAAACCCGGTAATTATAAATATACACGGGGCGGCACTTTATTACGGCCATCGTTTAATAACCTGCCC
>JAYUTQ010000393.1:0-3275 GCA_043755055.1 Chitinophagaceae bacterium
GTTTATTAAAAAGTATTAACCGGCTAAAGTTGTAATACTTACCGTTTCTTTCATCATTTCTTTAACCGTGGCTACTATTGCATTGGCGTCGTAACCGCATTCGTTGTAGAGTTCTTTTAATGTTCCATGTTCTACAATCCTGTCGGGGATACCCAGCATTTTTACTTCGGCTTCGTAATTGTGCTGTGCCATAAATTCCAGTACAGCACTGCCAAAACCGCCAACGATAGTTCCATCTTCGATGGTAATTATTTTTGAATATTTACCAAATACTTCGTGAAGTAAGGGCTCATCTATCGGCTTTACAAAACGAATATCGTAATGGGCAGGGTTAATGCCATACTGCCTCAATTCTCTTATGGCTGTAGCAGCAAAATTGCCCGGATGCCCGAAGGAAAGAATGGCAATTGTTTCGCCATCTTTTATTTTACGGCCCGTTCCAATCTTTATTTCCTTCATTTCGGTACGCCACTCCGGCATCACACCTTCTCCACGTGGGTAACGTATTACAAATGGATTTTTTGTGGTTTCCAGCTGCGATGTGTACATCAGATTTCGCAGTTCACTTTCGTTCATTGGTGCACTTACAATCATGTTAGGTATGCACCGCATGTATGGTATATCGTAAGCTCCGTGGTGTGTCGGCCCATCCTCTCCTACCAGTCCTGCCCTATCCAAACACAATACAACAGGCAGTTTCTGTATGGCCACATCATGCACCACCTGATCGAAACTACGCTGCATAAATGATGAATAAATATTACAGAAAACCCGCAGCCCCTGCGTGGCCATACCGGCACTTACGGTTACCGCATGTTGCTCACAAATGCCCACATCAAAGGCACGGTCGGGCATTTTATCCATCATAAATTTTAATGAAGATCCGCTTGGCATAGCCGGCGTGATGCCCATAATGGTTGGGTTCTTTTCAGCAAGTTCCACTAATGTATGGCCAAATACATCCTGGTATTTGGGCGGTTGTGGTAAGTCGTATTTTTTCTTAAAAATTTCGCCACTCACCTTATCAAATAATCCCGGGGCATGCCATTTTGTTTGGTCTTTTTCGGCCAAAGAATAGCCTTTTCCTTTTACGGTAACAATGTGCAGAATTTTCGGACCGGGGATTTTTTTCAGGTCTTTTAATGTATCTACAAGCTTGGTGATGTTATGTCCGTCTATCGGCCCAAAGTAGCGGAGTTTTAAGGCCTCGAACAAGTTGCTATGGCTGCTTAAAGCACCTTTTAGCCCATCGGTTAATTTGTGGGCCATGCCACGGGTAAAATTTTTACCCACCGGTAATTTGCCAAGGGCGTTCCACACATCGTCTTTAAACTTATTGTAGGTAGGCGATGTAGTTATGTCGGTTAAATATTCTTTTAAAGCACCCACATTCGGGTCGATGCTCATACAGTTGTCGTTCAGGATGATCAGCATATCTGCATCAGCAACGCCTGCATGGTTCATGGCTTCGAAGGCCATACCGGCTGTCATGCTGCCATCGCCAATTACGGCTACGGATTTGCGATCGGTTTCGCCTTTGTATTTGGCCGCAATGGCCATACCCAATGCTGCACTTATGGAGGTGGAAGAGTGCCCAACACCGAATGTATCGTATTCACTTTCGGTTCTTTTAGGGAAACCACTTAGGCCATTATATTTTCTGTTGGAAGGAAAACTATCTCTGCGGCCGGTTAAAATTTTGTGGCCGTAGGCCTGATGACCCACATCCCAAACCAACTGATCGTAAGGTGTATTATACACGTAATGCAGTGCCACGCTAAGTTCCACCACACCAAGGCTTGCCGCAAAGTGGCCGCCATGCACACTTACCACATCAATAATGTATTGGCGTAATTCGTCGCAAACCTGATGTAACTGAACCTGATCCAGCTTTTTAAGGTCAGCCGGGCTGTTGATGTTTTGTAGTAATAAACCGGGAATTATTTCCATGTTGTGGTATTAAATAATAGGCAAAAATACGATTTAGGAGGTATGGAATTTGATTTATGATTTGTGATAGTTTACCTCACATAGGATTAAACACAACACCAAGGCTTTGGTTCGAATAATAGTGTAAGTGGGGTTGTGGAAAACTTAAAAGAAATAATACAAGTCTGAGCCAATCTAATATAGATGGTGTGATTTATTTCTAATTTCACGGAGATATCAGCTAAAAAACTTAATAAAAACTATCTTTTCAATTATAAAAACCACCCGTTTTGACAAAATATAAACAACAATTTGAGGAACAGGGCTACCTGATAATAGAGGATTTTAATACCGCCACAGCCTGTGATGAACTGATGAAGCAAGGCGAATCATTGGCCAATGATTTCAACTTTGAAGGCCATACTTCTGTTTTTCAAACCACCGATCAGGCTACCACTACTGATGATTATTTTCTTAATTCCGGCGACAATATTTCTTTCTTTTTTGAGAAAAATACTTTTGATACAAATGGAAAACTACAAACGGATCTTTTCCATGCTATGAATAAAATTGGCCACGCCCTGCATGATCTGGATCCGGTGTTCAATGCTTTTTCGAGGTCGGCACAAATGAAGGAACTGGCACAGGCAATGGGATTGCAGCAGCATGTAATTATACAGAGTATGCTTATTTTAAAACATGCTAAAATTGGCGGTGTGGTAGATGTACATCAGGACGCCACATTTTTATACACTGAGCCTAACTCCTGTATTGGCTTTTGGTTTGCACTTGAAGATGCTACTGTAGAAAACGGCTGCCTGTGGGCAAAACCTGGTGGACATCTTACACCACTTCGGTCGTGGTTTAAAAGAAAAGCAGGCGGCGGAACCGAAATGTTACAACTGAACCATGAACCAATGACAATGGATGGCATGATGCCGCTTGAAGTAAAAAAAGGCACTTGTATTGTACTGCACGGGTTGCTGCCGCATTACAGTTTGCCCAACACAAGTGGCCGCAGCAGGCAGGCATACTCCATCCATTGTATTCATAAAAATGCGTTGTATCCGAAGGAAAACTGGCTCCACAGGAATATGGACGAACTAAAAGGGTTTTGAAGGATGTAAAAAAGTTATTTTAAGCCGTAAAACATTACAGTACCGGCTACATAAAATCTTCCGATATATGGTTGGTCATCTGTTCTGTAATACACACTAAAATAATCAGGCTTATTGCTCGGGTTATAATGTACATCCGAAAAAATAGAAATCAGTCGGGCATCGTCGCTAACGCCTTCTCCACGATATGTTACAGATGGTACTGCTATGATTTTAGTGTATCTGTTT
>JAYUTQ010000394.1:0-7416 GCA_043755055.1 Chitinophagaceae bacterium
CCGTAATGGGTATGTATAGCTGGAACAATTACCACGAAAACTGGATGGATTTGGATGCTCCAAGACATATCATTGTTCATCCCTGTTTAGCGTTTCGCCAATGGCTTTAAAACGGTCGATATCTTCTATAGAATATCCGGAAGCATCCTTATCTATCATGTACGAATTGGTATCGTTTAGGGCAATGCCTTTACTATACTGATCGCTGCCGATAAGGCTCATATAATTAGCATCGAACACGATTTGCTTTATTTCAAACCCAGCTTTCTCTGCCAGTATTTTCATGCTTTCCAGCGAATGAACAATGATATGTCTTGGAGCATCCAAATCCATCCAGTTTTCGTGGTAATTGTTCCAGCTATACATACCCATTACGGGTGTACGTATCAGCAGGTATTTACCGGGGTGTAGCATTTCGTTCAGTCGCAGCAGTACTTTCAGCGGCTCGTCCATGTGCTCAAAAGCATGGTTCAGCATTATGTAATCGTACTTTTCCGTATGTTCAAAAATGCTTTGCTTGTAAATATCAATCGATCCTCTTTGTATGTCTTTGTTTATAAAAGGATCAATGCCCGTAAGGTTTGTAAAGCCAATTTTATACAGGCTCAAAAGCAGTTCGCCGCTGCCACAGCCCACATCCAGCACGGCTTCGTTTTGCTGTACATCGGGTATCCGCATCCAATCGTAATAGCCCGGTTTATTGTAGCCAATGCTTAACAGGCTGCCCAACAGTTTATTTTTATTGTACAGTAAATAAGAAGCTTTTACCCGGCTTAGCCAGTCGCTTTCAGGTGCCGAAGTATCATTAGCGTTAAAAGAATAGTACTGATCATTGGGATAATAACGGCCCATATTTTCGGGCATGTTTTGCAACTGCATACAGCCACATTTACCACATTGCTGGTATTCAAAATCCTCTCTAAGTCCCAGTTGCATCTCCTTTATAGTATAGCTGGTATTGTTGGCCGTGTTACCACAAACCTTACATGCTGTTACTGTCATTTGCTATATGCTTGTAAAAAATAAACCTAAAAGAAACATTACTGTTCCACCTGTTTTTCCCTTCTCCACCACCGGTATCCTAAAAAGCCCATGATGGCAAGTGGCGTCATCATTAAGTAAACGATGCCACCATTCATACCCTTGCCCGCCTTTTCGCCTTGCTGCATGGATGTTTTAGTACAAATAGAGCACTGTGCTGCCACAGGCTGCATTACCGAACTCATTATTAAAAAACCCACAAAAACAATCCATCTCCACTTTTTCATTGTATTACACTTTTAAAATACAAATTTACAAACTAATGCTCAGCATTAATAACCAATCAAAACACATTCCGTTCGGAGCTATTTTTAAAAAGCAAAAGCCCCGTATCGCTTCGGGGCTTTTGTACTTTGTAAAATCACTTTTCTTGAGTCTGATTTAGATTGTAACAATAACTTACTTCTTTACGAAAAACTGATACACTCTTTCAGTTCCTTCTCTGTATAAGCCAATCCATATTGCTTTAGCACATCATCGGGCACTCCATTCCATTGGTTGGGTACGTTGCCCATATAGCCAATGTCTTTAACCCCAATTTCAGAAGTATAAAAACCGGTTGCTACCAGGTTTCTGATCAAATTAAAAAAAGCTACGCCTTGCTTCATAGCAGGTTTTGCTTTTTGCGGATAGGCAATTTCATCCACAATTTCCAGCTGCTGCTTTTGGGTAATGCCGGTATAAGGCTTTTCAAAACGGGTAAGCGATTGCATATCAAGCCAGCGTAAACCGCCACGCATTGGCGTTTGATAATGTGGCATATCCTTTACAATAAACTCTATAAAATCGGGCACTTTAGCTTCGGTAGCACTGCCACTTGTTTCGTCTTTAGGTATTATGATATCGGCAAGTACAGCAATGGTGGCCATTTCTTCAGGGGTAAAAAACGTTTCTTCCCGAAGGTTTTTATTCACCAGTTTTTCTTCCTCCATCCGGTCGGTTTCATCCAAAACCGGGGTTGCGGCTGCCTGTGATTTTTCGTCGGTAGTTTTACAGGCTTCTATCAGCACTCCGGTAGAAGCCGTGCCGATAATGAGTGCTTTGATGGATTTGCGTCTGTCCATTGTTGAATTTTTTTTATTAACGATTGTAAAATCAGGTCTATCATTTAATATAAAACAAAACCGGGGTTTATAAGGCTGAGCCTGTCGAAGCCCTGCTGGTATATTAACATGAATGGCTTCGATCCCGCAATTTGCGGGACTAATGACAAGTATATTAAAGTATTGCTTATCAATTATTTATAAAAAGTAAATTTATCAAATCTACTTTTCAATAAAGCCCCAAAGGGGCGAAAGAAGTAACCCAGGGCAACGCCCTGGGTTATGAAATATATAGGCTATCAAGCCCTGAAAGGGCGGAACAAAATAGTTGGCAATATAAATTGCATTACGTAATTGTTTCGCCCTTTCAGGGCTTACCAACATTATGACATTCTAAAACCCGGGGCTGCACCCCGGGCTATTATATGCCGCCCCTTTCAGGGCTTAATGCAAGTTATACTTTGTCATTTCAAAGAACTTAAAATCGCTTTTATTTGGGCTCAGCCTTACAAGAATATTATAAATTCTGCTTTTTCAATTGATCTACAATGTATTCGCTGGCCCGCATACTTAAAGCCAAAATAGTCCAGGTAATGTTTTTATCGGCTTGCGAAACAAACTGACCGCCATCTACACAAAATAAATTTTTACAATCGTGGGCCTGACTCCATTTGTTAAGTGCCGATGTTTTAGGATCGTTACCCATACGCACGGTGCCTGCTTCGTGGATAATATTTCCGGGATTGGCAAGGCCATGATCTTTCTCATTGGGATCATCGCCCCAGGTAATTACAGCACCCATATTGTGCATCATTTCCCTAAAGGTATCCTTCATGTGTTTGGCTTGCTTTATCTCGTAGTCGCTGTTTTTAGTATTGAAACGCAACACAGGAATACCGTATTTATCCACCACTTTGGGATCTATTTCGCAATAATTAGTTGCCATGGCAATGCTTTCTCCACGGCCGGCCATGCCCACACTTGCGCCGTATAAATAACGCATGTCTTCTTTTAACGAAATACCATAGCCACCCGCTTCTTTGGTTTTTCCATTGATGGGATATACGCCGTTCTGGTTTTGTATATCGAACCCAAAACCGTAAGCCGGCTGGCCAAAACCACCCCAATATTCTATATGGTAACCACGCGGAAAATCCAGTTTTTTATTTTCGAGCCACCAGGGTGTATATACGTGCATTCCGCCTACGCCATCTTCGTTGTAACGCTTACGGCCAAAGAGCTTGGGCAACACACCACCCATGGCAGCACCTGTGGAATCGTGTAAATATTTACCTACCACATTACTACTATTACCAAGCCCATTTGGGTGCCGGGTAGAAACAGAATTGAGCATTAGCCTGGCACTTTCGCAGGCACTGGCGGCCAGTACTACCACACGGCCATCTACCTGGTATTCCTGCATATCTATTTTATTTACATAAGATACGCCGGTAGCCAGCCCTTCTTTATTAGTGAGCACTTCCCGTGCCATGGCATTGGTAACAATATCCAAATTACCTGTAGCAGCAGCAGGTTTTATTAGCACAGATGATGAAGAAAAATCGCCGTACACTTTGCAGGCCCTGCCACATTGGTTACAAAAAAAACAGGCTCCCCGTTCTTTATTAATCTGTTTGGTAAGGATAGAAAGCCGGGAAGGAATCACCGGAATATCCATACCGGCAGCGGCTTTTTTAATAAATAATTCGTGGAGCCTGGGTTTGGGGGGTGGTAAAAAAATACCATCAGGGTCATTTTCCAAACCTTCGTTACTGCCGAATACGCCAATGAGTTCGTCTATTTTATCGTAATAAGGTTTTATATCCTCGTAACCTATAGGCCAGTCTTCGCCAAGGCCATCGATACTTCTACGCTTAAAATCTTTAGGGCCAAACCGTAGTGAAATTCTGCCCCAGTGGTTGGTACGGCCGCCTAGCATACGGGCCCGCCACCACTCCCAGGTAGTTCCTTCGGCGTGTGTGTAGGGTTCGCCATCTATCTCCCAGCCCCAATAACAGGCATCAAAATCGCCGAAGGGGCGAAACTTAGTGCTGGCACCACGCCGGGGCGAATCCCATGGATTTTTTAATTGAGAAGAATGAATGGCAGGATCATAATTAGGACCGGCTTCCAGCAGACAGACTTTTAATCCTGCTTTAGCTAAAACATAGGCTGCCATACCGCCGCCTGCACCCGAACCTACAATTACCGCATCGTATTTCTTCGGTTGCTTTTTTATTTGCAATGTCCCGCCCATATAGCTGTTGTTTTTAAATAACCAATTTAAAAAAAAGGAATCTTGTTTTGGAACAACAATTTATGGGTAAAATTTTAATTGAAATATACACTTCAAAAAAAAACAGAAGTTATGCAATGTAAAACGCCCATACAATATGCAAGGGCGCTTATTTATAAAATGGTTATTAATTTACTATTCTGCAATTGTAGAAAATGGAAGGTTATGGAGTATATCGTCGGAACTACCGGTTGAATGAACGACGCCATTTATTTCTTCAGCATCGCCAGTTTGGTTAGTGCCTGTACAGGTGCTTATAATTTTTTCGCAACAGGAGGTTTTTTGGGTAATACCATTGGATAATACCTGACAACCTGTAACTGTTATTGCAGTAATAAGGAGAATTGCCATCAAAGCCCTGTACTTTCTCATAACATTTGTTTTAGATTGTGAAAATACTGTCATAAAAAAAAGTGTGCAACCGCATAAAGATGTGTATTTCTCGGGGATTAGTTTGTTAGAGATTGCGGATTAGAGACCTGGGATTAGGAATTAATCTGCCATTTAAATATTCATGCCAAACAACTAAGCCCTAATAATCAAATCCCTAATCCCTACACCAGTTTATCCTTAAATGCTTTGGCTACGGCTTCGCTTTTACTATTTACATGCAGCTTCTCATATATCTTTTTTATATGGCTCCTTACAGTGTCTATAGCAATAAACATTTCTGAGGCTATCATTTTATAACTATAGCCATTTACCAAAAGTTGCAGCACCTCCTTTTCCCTATCGCTTAAAGCGTAGTCTACACCTTTGGTATTGTTCATATCGCTAAACATACGCAGCACTTGCGTGGCAATGCTGCTACTCATGGGGGCCCCGCCGCTATTGGCTTCTGTAATATAATCGAGCAGTTTGCCGGGTGGTGTTTTTTTAAGCAAATAGCCACTGGCGCCGCTTTTTATAGCTTCAAATACATTCTTGTTATCGTCAAAAACGGTGAGCATTAAAATCTTCACCTTATCATTTACTTCACGAATATTTTTAAGGCCCTGTATGCCATTTGTACCCGGCATATCTATGTCCATCAGTATTACATCGGGTTGGAAAATATCTACTTCATCTGGTGCATTATCGCAGTTTTTAAAAGCAGCTACCACTTCAAATCCGTCGCTGCCATTAATCAGCATCATTAGTCCTTCACGTAGCTGCGGGTTGTCTTCGTATAACAATACTTTTATCACTGGCTTTTGTTTTTATGTTACAAATTTACGATTGCCAGCCGCCGCTGCAATAGCATGAATATGTATTTGTTTTGGTTACAGTAATTTCGGCCTATGATTTTAACCGATACACATACGCATTTGTATGGAGCAGAATTTGATACCGACCGAAAGGAAATGATGAACCGTGCCAATACCGAAGGTGTGAAAAAAATGTACCTGCCGGGGATAGACAGCACCGCTATTGAAAGCATGATACAAATGGAAATAGATTACCCCGGCCAATGCCATGCCATGATGGGATTACATCCATGCTATGTAAAAGAAAATTATAAAGAGGAACTAAAAATAGTGGAACAATGGCTGGCCAAAAGAAGCTTTTGTGCCGTAGGCGAAATAGGGCTTGATTTATATTGGGATACCAGTTTTAAAGAGCAACAATACGAAGCATTCCACACCCAAATAGAATGGGCATTGCATTACAAACGGCCCATTGTGATCCATACGAGAAATGCCATGCAGGAAACCATTGATGTAGTGAAAACCTATGCCGGCAAAGGATTGTACGGCATTTTTCATTGTTTTGGCGGTACGATGGAAGAAGCGAAGGAGATTATAGAAGCTGGTTTTTATCTGGGTATTGGTGGTGTGGTTACCTATAAAAAATCGGGCCTTGCAGAAGTGTTGGCCAGCATTTCTTTGAAGCATATAGTGTTAGAAACAGATGCACCGTACCTAACACCGGTTCCATTTCGAGGTAAAAGAAACGAAAGCAGCTATTTAAAATATGTGGTGGATAAACTCGTTGAAGTGTACGGCATTAGTGCAACTGAAATTGCGGCAATTACCACAGCTAATGCTGAGCAGATTTTTAAATAAACCAAGCCACGAATGCCACATATGAACACGAATAAATACACTTTTACAGCTAAAACATTCGTGTTCATTCGTGGCATTCGTGGCCAAAAAAAATATTTGGTATTGCTTTTTTTAGCACTCTTTGTGGCTATTATCAGCAGCAAAGCACAACCCATTTTTAAAGGCGTTAAAGAAAATATTGGTAAAGAAGTAAACGATCAGTTTAATCAGGTTCAGCCGGTATTTTCTACAGATGGGGCCACACTTTTTTTTAGCCAGGGCAGCGGCGTTAACCAACAGTTAGAAGTTTGGAAAACCATCAGCGATTCCATTGGCCATATTATTGGTAAAGAAAAAATAAAGGCACTTAACCCGAACATTAACCAGCCCAAATACATGTTGCAATCTTTAAGCAGCCATCAGTATTTGGTTAGTGGTTCTTATACAGTTTATAATAAGCAATTGATATATGGCCGAGGCATGTCGCTGTTCGATATGGATAGGGCTAAAGACGATTTTGTACCAGAGGTTTTAGAGAAAAAATCTTCCAAAACACTCGATTCCATTTTTCGGCGCAATGCTATTTTTCCATTTTACCACACATTTTTAAAATGCTATTTATGGAGCCAAAGCGATGGTAGCCAAACTGATATTTTTTTACTGTTAAACGAAGGCTACGGCTTTATTAAGCCAGTTATTATTAAACTGCCAGCTACAGTAAATACAGCATTTAACGAAATTACACCCTGGCTTGATGATGAAGGCCGCTACTTGTATTTTGCCAGCAACAGACCCGGCGGCCTTGGCGAAACCGACATTTATGTTAGCGAAAGACTCGATGGTAGTTTTAAAAACTGGAGTACGCCAAAAAACCTTGGCCCTGCCGTAAATTCTAACAAAGCAGAATACAATTTCATCATTGCTCCGTTTGGCAGCCATGCTCACTTTGTCAGTAGGTCGCAACTGCTGTACCAGCCGGTACATGCTTTTTTTAAGCAATATCATTTTCCTG
>JAYUTQ010000395.1:0-3267 GCA_043755055.1 Chitinophagaceae bacterium
TTATAAAACCATGATATTGACATCCATCACTAAATTATTTTTAAACTAATGCCCCTCCTCCGGAGGGGTTTGGGGAGGCTTAATAACCATGAGCAAACACGAACAAAAACCATGTCCCCGCTGTGGCGAAATATTCGAGTGTAAGGTGGGGGATGTTACCCATTGCCAATGCGCCGATATAAAATTTACCGGTGCTGCCTATTTATTTGTGTCGGAACATTACAACGATTGTCTTTGCATAAATTGTCTTGTAGCTATCAAACAACAATTTCACCACGAGGATTTTGAGAACTGATAAAACCAGCCTCAGTTCTTTTAATTATATGATCAACCGTTTTAGGGTTCACACACTAGAGGTTTTTGGGCGGGCTAACAACCGGAAACTAATGGTAGCTTTACGATATGAACCTAAACATTAATGAAATACTTACCGTAAGTTTTACCTTGTTTGCCGTAATCGATATCATTGGTTCCATACCATTACTGATTACGCTGAAATTAAAAATGGGTGAAATACGGGAACTTAGGGCCACACTCATTTCCGGCGGGTTAATGATTCTTTTTTTATTTTTTGGCGAAAAATTTCTGGGCTTTTTGGGGGTAGATGTTCATTCATTTGCAGTAGCAGGTTCCATCGTAATCTTTGTTCTCGGTTTGGAAATGGTATTGGGCCACGATTTTTTTAAAAGTGACCCAAAAGTAAAAAGTGGCACTGTAGTGCCTATTGCTTTCCCCATTATTGCCGGTAGCGGTACGCTTACAACAGTAATGAGTTTAAGGCCTATTTACTCCGAAATCACCATTCTAGTTGGCATTTTGCTAAACCTGATTGTTATTTATATTACCCTCCATTCGCTTAAATGGATTGAAAAAGTGTTGGGAGATGTAGGACTGCTAGCAGTCAGGAAGTTTTTTGGTGTCATTTTATTGGCCATTGCTGTTAAAATCTTCAGTACCAATATTGTTTTCTTTGGCAAATAACCACATGCCTGATTCTAAAATTTTTCCTGCACATTTGCAGCATAAATCAGTTTTCAGTTTGTGCCATTTACAGTTGGCAAAAATGAAAGAACTGCCACACTAAAGGCCTCGTAGTACAATGGATAGTATAAGAGTTTCCGAAGCTCCAGATCCAAGTTCGATTCTTGGCGAGGCCACTAAAAAAGCCACTCTATCAGAGTGGTTTTTTTATTCAGATTGTGTATTCCAGCTTTTATATCCCTAAAATTCTAGGCAATTAAAAAACGTTGAAGCACCGATAGATTACAATTGCTATTGTTTGCCATCCAGATACTACTTATAAGGCCCACCCCCTTGCAATCGTTTGCGTAATCTCCCTCCCATCTCTGTTGTAAAACCGCTAATTATGTACTTCCATTTGTAGTTATAGCTCCAGTCATTTTAACGATTTTCATATGAAAAAAAATTACCTTAAAGCGGTTTCATTGTTGTTGTTCATTGCCATTTTTTGTTCGGTTTCTTTTGCCCAGCAAATTTCTTTTCCGGGTGCGGAGGGGGCCGGAAAGTTTACTAGTGGTGGCCGTGGTACTGCCGGCGTAGCCACTACAGTTTTTGAGGTTACCAACCTCACCGATGTAAATTCGGTCGGTAGCTTACGCTACGCCTGTAGTCAGTCTTCTACTACGTTTCCGTACCGTACCATTGTGTTTCGGGTGTCGGGTACTATTAAGCTTACATCAAAACTGAACATACCTAAAAACACCACCATTGCGGGGCAAACGGCTCCGGGTGATGGTATTTGCATAGCTGACTATCCTGTTTCTATAAACGGCGATAATGTAATTATTCGTTATATGCGTTTCAGGTTAGGCGATAAAAACCAGCTTAAAACTTCCCCTGCAAATTGCGGCGTTCCGGTAGCGCCTTTTACCGCAGCCTGTATGCCACTTGATGGTAGCGGCGGCGATGATGCCCTGGGAGATCTGGGACATAAAAACCTGATGATAGATCATTGCACGGTAAGCTGGAGTGCCGATGAAGCATTGACGATGTACCGTGGAGACAGTCTTACATTACAATGGAATTTAATAAGCGAACCACTCAACTATTCTTACCATTTCGAAACCGGCGATACCGATTTTGAGCAACATGGTTATGGTGGAATCTGGGGTGCATTGCATGGCTCTTTTCACCATAACTTAATAGCCCATTGCCGTAACCGTACACCAAGGTTTGCAGGCAATAGCACTTATGCCGCTGGCCAGATAGAGAGTGCAGATTTTAGGAACAATGTGCTATACAATTGGGGCATCAATAATATTTATGGCGGCGATGGTGGCCAATACAATCTCGTAAACAATTACTACAAGTATGGCCCTAACACCAGTGCCGGCGTACGTTACAGAATTGTGGGTGTAGATAGCAGCATAGCGTTTCCACATGCCAAATATTATCTTTCAGGAAACTATGTGGATGGCTCTGCAACTAATACCAACAATAACTGGACGGGTGCTTACATGATGGGTGGCAATGCTGCGGATTCTGTTAAGTCTAAAGTTACCACCCCTTTTCTTACGGCTTATTTACCTGCAAGTTTCGAAACTGCTATTGCTGCCTATGATACGGTGTTAAAAAGTGTGGGTGCTATTTTACCCAAAAGAGATACACTGGATCAGCGTATTATCAACAATGTGCAACACCGCACAGGAAAAATAATAGATGTACAGGGTGGCTATCTGCACGGTACGCCTTATGCACAAACTGTGGATGCATGGCCAAATTTAGTAACGAATACCCCACCGACAGATACAGACCACGATGGCATGCCAGACACCTGGGAAACAGACAATGGTCTTAACCCAAATAATCCTGCCGACCGTGGCGTATTTGCCCCGAATGGCTATACCAATCTGGAAAACTATCTGAATGGAATTACCTCCACTGTAGTAGTTACACCCACCAATCCGGCATCGGCCACATGGACGTTATTATCCGATCAATCGCCTTCTATTCTTGGTAGTCTTACTGCAACGAATCAAAGTTTTGGACCATATCTTACAGGCAGTTCTTACGGCAGCAGTTTCGGCGGCGTTACGGGCTGGCAGCGGGCTGGCACCACTTCTTTTTTACCAGTTTGGCACAATGCCAATTCGTATGTAGAATATAAGGTTACGCCACAGCCAGGCAAGCAACTGGATGTAAGTTCAGTAGAGTTGAGTGCATTGGGCGGCGGAACAGGAACCGCCAAGATGTTTGTCAAATATTCCTTAGATAACTTTACAACATCGGCTGCTGTAGGCACTACTA
>JAYUTQ010000396.1:0-3264 GCA_043755055.1 Chitinophagaceae bacterium
GGCCTTCTTCCTCAAAATGTCCGGCATCGGTAATGTTGCGAACGTACCGAACCTTGTAGCCGAGGTAAGTAAGGTATCGGTAAATAATATCGAAAGTGATGTACGGCCTTGCATGGCCCAAATGGCTTTCGCCGCTAACGGTGGGGCCGCACACATACATGCCCACAAGGCCGGGTGTTATGGATTGAAAGGTTTCTTTTTGGCGGGTGTACGAATTATAAACCTGTAATGATGATGACATAATTATTTATGTAAACAGTAATGAAAAAAAATAGTTGGGGTATTAGGATAGTGACTATCCGGAGAAAATATAAAGCCTTAACGGCAACAACAGCAATATAGGTGGCTGATAAACATGGCGGCAAATTAAGGTTTTTTGTCCATTCGCAAATCGGCTATCAGCGGCAGGTGGTCGCTAAAACGTTTTTCGGCTACGGTAAACTGATCCACTTTAATGCGGTTGTCGCACATAATATAATCTATGCGAAGCGTGGGTGCCAGCGATATAAAAGTGCGGCCGATGCCATTGCCTTTTTCCATATAGGCATCCCTGCGGCTGCCACGTATATGCCAGTAAATGTAGCTGTTGGGTACATCGTTAAAATCGCCGCACACTATTTCGGGGTACAAGCAACTGTCCAGCAGTGGCCGTATTTGCTGTGCCTGTTTGGCCCGTAACTCAAAGCCTTGTTTCATTTTCATTAACAGGTTTTTTGATTGTATCGTGGCCACTTCGCCCCTTGCCTTTATTACTTCTATATTCCGTATATCGTCTTTATTAAACTTAAAAGATTGCAAGTGGGTAGTAAAAATGCGGAAGGTGTCGGTGCCTTTTACCAAATCGGCAAATGCGATGCCCTCTTTATTGCTGGTAAAAGCCACCCGTTGAGGATTGAGCAATGGCAACTTGGAAAATATAGCCGTGCCGCTGCGATAATCTACCGACTGCTTCTCGTAATCGGCCGAAATAAAATGGTATGGATAACCTGCTTCTGTCAATCTTTTAATGTGGTTATTGTCTATGCCGGCGCTATCGTATTGGCTAAATTCCTGTATGCAAAGCACATCAGGTTCGGCAGCTTTTATAAAAGAAATAATTTCTTTTTTGGCTTCGCCGGATGCAGCCACACCTTTAACCAAACCTTCAAAAATTTTTACATTCCAGCTCATGATTCGCAAAGAAGTTTCGGTTTTTCGATAATCGAAACTGGCACTGCTGATGCGGAATGTTACTGCCACCTGCTTCCAGCAGAGTAAAATGGCCAACAGTGGCAGCAGGCTAATTTTTGGCTTTGCCAATAACCAAAAAATAAGAAACCCTAACACACAAACCAGCAAATACGGAAAAGCCAACCCTAAAAAACCAAGCCAGGGATAATTAGAATTACCTAGATACGGCAATGTACCGCCCACCAAAAAAAAGATGATGAGCACCACATTGGCCAAAATAAAAAACCGTTTGCTAAATTTTCTGAAACTGAATGCCATGCCTGGGAAAAATGATTGATCTGATGATGGAAGGTACGGGTTGGATTTTTTATAAGGCAAACGGTTTGAGAGATACATCTAAATAAGAATGATTTTACCCTTGTAGCCAGCGGAAATTTATAAATGGCAATGGCATCCCTCTCCAATTCAAAATTGATTTCAACGCAATTAACTTCAAGTTTATAGCCAATTTACTAACCCAGGGCTTAGGCTTGGGCAAATGAGGAAGGCTTCCCAAGGCTGAAGCCCTGGGCTAGGAAATTATCCAAATAAGAACAAGATCTTATTGAACACCATTTTGCCCGAATTCCACTCAATCCATCATAATAATCTGTACTGCTTTACCCTACCTTTGCCCACCTAAAAAACAAAGCAGGAAACGTTTTTATGTCTACCAATTACGAAGTATTTAAAGGACTGAATTTACCGGCAATAGAACAGGAAATACTGGCCAAATGGCAGGATGGCCGGGCTTTTGAACAAAGCATGGAACTGAGGGAAGGTGCGGAGCCATTCGTTTTTTACGAAGGGCCGCCGAGTGCCAATGGCCTGCCGGGCATCCACCACGTTATTAGCCGTACGCTAAAAGATTTGGTATGCCGCTACAAAACCATGAAGGGTTTTCAGGTAAAACGCAAGGGTGGCTGGGATACGCATGGCCTGCCGATAGAACTGGGTGTAGAAAAAGAACTGGGCATTACCAAAGAAGATATTGGCAAAAAAATATCGGTTGAAGAATACAACCAAAAATGCCGTGAGGCCGTGCTGCGCTATAAAAAAGAGTGGGACGATATCACCACTCAAATGGGTTATTGGGTAGATCTGGAAAACCCCTACATCACTTTCGAAAACAAATACATAGAAACGCTTTGGTGGATTTTAAAAACGCTGTACAACAAAGATTTACTGTACGAAAGCGTTAGCATACAACCTTACAGCCCCGCAGCCGGTACAGGTTTAAGCAGCCATGAACTCAATCAGCCGGGAACTTATAAGGATGTTAAGGATGTAAATGCTACTGTCTTATTCCTTGCCGAAAAACAGGAAAAAACAAAATTTCTAGATGATATTGTCAGTGGGGAAGATGTGTTTTTCATGGCTTGGACAACTACCCCATGGACTTTGCCATCCAATTTGGGTTTGACTGTGGGTCCAAATATTGATTATGTTCTGGTGAAAACAATCAATCCATTAACTAGGCTAATAATCAATATAATACTTGCTAGAGAAGCACTTGACAAGTACTTTGTTGAAGAAGCAGAGAATACAGACTTTCAAGAATATCTTAATTCTAACCATGGTTTTCAATGGGCTTTATGGAAACCGTGGACTGTATTAGCAAATTTTAAGGGCAAAGAAATTGAAGGAGTTAGGTATGTTCAATTGATGCAATTTAATTCTAATAGTCTAAAATCAATAAGGGAAATAACCTCAAATGCCGACCCATTTAAAGTCGTTCTAGGCAATTTTGTTACCCCTAGGGATGGGACAGGAATTGTACATACTGCGCCAGCTTTCGGGGCGGATGACTTTAATGTTGGACAGCAAAATAAACTTGGAATATTAACTTTAGTTGATAAACGTGGAAGGTTTTTACCAGATATTAAAGATGATATCTTTCTTTATGGAGATGAATACGTAAAAGAAGATTACCTAAGTATACAAGAGAAAGAAATTGAGTTCAAAAAACAAAAGAAAATTTTAGAAGAAAACAAAATAGTAAAAGATTTAAAAAGTTATTGGAGTGTTGATGAAAGAATTGTGTTGAAACTTAAT
>JAYUTQ010000397.1:0-3263 GCA_043755055.1 Chitinophagaceae bacterium
CATTAGTTGGTAAAACTTATTATACCAATATCAAAAACTGAATCTTTCGCAGGGGCTGTTTTCTTTTACCTTTGCATGTTTATTATAGTATAAGGGTAAGGGAAGCATGTATTTCAATGTAATTGGAATAATTACATCAGACCTGTTAGATTAAGCCCCAATGACAAACAAAGAATTATGAGCAAGAAAGGAAAAGTACTGGTGGCAATGAGTGGCGGTATAGATAGTACTGTTGTGGCTTTAATGCTACACCACAAAGGATATGAAGTGGTAGGCATTACCATGAAAACCTGGGACTATGCCAGTAGTGGCGGCGGAGCCAAAGGCAAAAAAGAAACCGGCTGTTGCAACCTCGATAGTTTTAATGATGCAAGAATGGCCGCTGTGCAGCATGGCTTTCCGCATTTTATACTGGATATAAGAGAAGAGTTTGGCGACTTTGTAATCGAAAATTTTGTGGAAGAATACATTGCAGGCCGCACACCCAATCCCTGTGTGCTTTGCAATACACACATTAAATGGCGGGCCCTGCTAAAACGTGCCGATGCCTTGGGCTGCGAATTTATTGCCACGGGGCATTATGCCAATGTTCATCAGCATACCAATGGCCGCTATTACACCAGCAAAGGTGTGGATGAAACCAAAGATCAGAGCTATGTTTTGTGGGGTCTTCAGCAGGATTTACTGGCCCGAACCTTATTGCCTTTGGGCGGCTATCGCAAATCTGCTATTCGCAAAATGGCCGAAGATTATGGCTACCCCGAACTAGCCAAAAAAGCAGAGAGTTACGAGATTTGTTTTGTGCCCGATAACGATTATCGTGGTTTTCTGAAACGCCGTGTAGATGGCCTTGAAGAACGTGTGGCAGGTGGCTGGTTTATAGATAAAACCGGTAAAAGATTGGGTCAGCACAAAGGCTATCCGTTTTACACTATCGGGCAGCGTAAAGGCTTGGATATTGCCCTCGGCAAACCTGCCTACGTTACTTATATAGACCCTGAAACCAACACCGTTACACTTGGCGAAGAGGACGATCTTGACCGAAGCGAAATGACGGTAGCTGGTATTAACTGGCTAAAATATGACGGCATTACAGACGGATTGGAAGCCATTACCAAAATTCGTTATAAAGACAAAGGCGCATTAGCCAACCTGTACAATGCGGATGGAAACCGCATTGATGTGAAATTTTATGAAAACGTGAAAGGCATTGCCCCTGGCCAAAGTGCCGTTTTTTACGAAGGCGACCATGTAATTGGTGGCGGGGTGATACAAAGGGGGTAATTGAGTGATATTTTTTATGGACATACTAAAAAGCAGCCATCATCTATACCTGCTTTTTTACTTATCCCCTTACATTTGTTTACAAACATTTTTATGGCAAAAGACAAAATATTGGTAATCGGAGCAAGCGGACAAATAGGAGTGGAACTGACACTTGCATTGAGAAATATTTACGGCAATCACAATGTAGTGGCCAGCGATTTAAGAGAGCAAAACCCACTGCTAGAGGGCACAGGCCCCTACGTAAGTCTGGATGTGATGAACAAGGAAATGCTGCATGTACAGGTAATACGGCAAAATTTTACACAGATCTATTTACTGGCAGCTATACTAAGTGCCACCGGCGAAAAGAACCCAAACCTAGCCTGGCACCTGAATATGCAGGGCTTGCTAAACGTACTGGACATAGCCCGGGAAGAGAACATAAAAAAAGTATACTGGCCGAGCAGTATTGCCGTTTTTGGGCCTACAAGTCCTAAGCAAAATTGTCCGCAGCAAACAATTATAGAACCGGCTACCGTGTATGGTATTAGTAAGTATGCAGGGGAGTTTTGGTGCAATTATTACTACAAACGTTATGGTGTGGATGTACGGAGTATCCGGTATCCGGGCCTTATTAGCTACAAGAGTGCACCGGGCGGTGGCACCACCGATTATTCGGTTGAAATTTTTCATGAAGCATTGGGAGATAAGCATTACGATTGCTTTTTACAGGAGGATACTTACCTGCCCATGATGTATATGCCCGACGCTATTCGGGGGACTATAGAATTAATGGAAGCACCGGCTGAAAATATCTCCATCCGCCATTCTTATAACTTATCCGGAATGAGTTTTTCACCTAAAGAAATAGCGGCCGAAGTAAAAAAGCATGTGCCAGATTTTACCATTGATTACAAACCGGATTACCGCCAAAAAATAGCCGATGGCTGGCCGCAAAGTATAGACGATAGCGTGGCAGAAAAAGATTGGGGCTGGAAGGCAGAATACGATTTACCAAAGATGACAAATGATATGTTTGAGAATTTGCAACCGTAACTAGTGAGTGGGAAGAAGCAAGTAGATAGTGGCAAATAATTAATCGTAATAGAGAACTTTTACATGACTTTTAAACATATCCATCCATCTTTATTTGTAGCCCATACACAACAGAAAGGCCGAGGAGTTTTTACTGCCAAAAAAATTGCTAAGGATACGGTAATAGAATCGGCGCCGGTAATTGTATTTGATGCAGCGCAGCGAAAGCTACTGGAGCAAACTAACCTTTATAATTATGTTTTTGAATGGGGTGACGGCTATACAGGATGCTGTGTGGCACTGGGTTTGGTAAGTATTTATAACCATGCGGTACCATCTAATTGCGAATACATTATGGTGTTTGAAACAGAAACGATTCTTATACGTACCGTAAGGGCTATTGCAGCTAACGAAGAACTTACTATCAATTACAATGCAGATTTCGACGACGAAAAACCGGTTTGGTTTGAGGTGAAAAACGATGTTTAAAATCTGATTGCTGTTATTCAATTAAAACAGAATCGCTCAAAACTTTTGTTGGTTCTAATTTATTTTCTTCAATAAAATGGAGGTAAATTTTTGTAACCTGTTTTTCCTTTTTTTGCGATGTTCCTGATGATGCCTTTATTTTCAAAATAACTTTGCCGTCATCATTTAATACTGGAAGTAAAGTAATTATATCGCCTGTTTCCATTTTTTCGGGCCACGAAAATTTGCCGGTTGTGGCACTGTCTTTTTTAGAAAAAGAAATGGATTTTACTTCTCCCATATAAACGCTGTCCATATAAATTTTCATGCCGGCCTGTAAAATCGATAGGCTGTCTATACAGCTATACAATATCAATTTTTCGCCACTGTTTTTTCGTTCTATATTTTTAAGTGCTGCGGTTAGCATTTGCAGGTAAGTAGCCTGCTTTCCGTGTTCAGTTTCGCAATTGAGGTAGCGTATTTTTCTTTCATGA
>JAYUTQ010000398.1:0-7406 GCA_043755055.1 Chitinophagaceae bacterium
CCTTATTTCTGCCCGGGGCAGGACAGGGCCTGGTACGAAAGTGCTGAAACTGTTCCCGGACCAACTACAGACCGGATGGCAGCATATGCAAAGAAGTATAATATGGTAATGATTGTGCCCATTTACGAAAAGGAACAGGCTGGTGTGCTGTACAATACAGCCGCAGTAATAGATGCCGACGGTGCCTATCTGGGCAAGTATCGTAAAAATCACATTCCGCACACAAGCGGCTTTTGGGAAAAATTCTTTTTCAAACCCGGCAATTTGGGCTATCCTGTTTTTCAAACAAAATATGCTAAGGTAGGCGTGTACATCTGCTACGACCGCCACTTTCCCGATGGTGCAAGATGCCTTGGTTTAAACGGAGCGGAGATTGTGTACAATCCATCAGCAACAGTTGCGGGTTTATCGCAGTATTTGTGGAAGCTGGAACAGCCAGCCCATGCCGCAGCTAACGGATATTTTATGGGCTGCATCAACCGTGTAGGAGAAGAGAAGCCCTGGAACCTCGGCAAGTTCTATGGCACCAGTTATTTTGTAGATCCCCGTGGACAAATATTTGCCCAGGCCAGCGAAGACAAAGACGAATTACTAATATCGGAATTCGACCTTGATATGATAGAGGAAGTAAGAAACACCTGGCAATTTTTTAGAGACAGAAGGCCGGAGACTTATGGTAAGTTGACCGAATTGTAACATGTGTAAATGTGAAAGTGTGAGAAATGTGCTAATAAAAGGCATTATCACAATTCATTTTTACTTCTTCACATTTCCACATTAAAAAAAATTAGATGGCAATAACTAATCACCGCTTAACCTCCGAACAATACCTACAAAACTTTTCCGACATCCATCCACCTTTTGAAACAAAGGATGCAGCATTGGTGGAGGCCAACCGTTGCCTGTTTTGCTACGATGCACCTTGCACCAAAAGCTGCCCTACAAGTATTAATGTTCCAAAGTTTATAAAACAGATTGCCAGCGATAATGTAAAGGGTTCGGCACATACTATTTTTTCGGCTAATATTATGGGGGCAGGTTGTAGTAAAGTATGTCCCGTAGAAAAATTGTGCGAAGGTGCCTGTGTATTTAACCTGATGGAAGAGAAGCCCATCAACATTGCCAAACTTCAACGCTATTCTACCGAAATGGCCATGGAGAAACAATGGAAATTGTTCACCCGTAAACAACTCCCTATCACCCATTTAGCTGATGGGGAAAGGGATGGCAGCCGCAAACATGTGGCCATCGCAGGTGCAGGACCAGCGGGGCTTTCCTGTGCATTTATGCTAAGCAAAGAAGGCATTGACGTTACCATTTACGAGAAAGAAACTAAAGGTGGTGGCCTGATGACTTATGGGATTGCAGCATATAAAGTAACCCCTCAGTTTTGCGAAGAAGAAGTGAATTATATCCTTTCCATTGGCGGAATCGAAATAAAATATAATCATGAATTAGGGAAGCACATCAGCCTTACCAAATTGCAGCAACAATACGACGCCGTTTACCTCGGCATAGGTGTGGGCCTTGCCCGGCAACTGGATATTCCCGGCGAAGAACTTGAAGGCGTTGTGGATGCCATCAGTTTTATATACAACCTCCGTACAAAAGGTTTTTCTGCTATACCAGTTGGAGATAAAGTGACTGTAATAGGCATGGGTATGACGGCTATTGATGCAGCTACACAAGCAAAAAGATTGGGAGCAAAAGAAGTAACCATTGTCTATCGCCGCACACAGGAAGAAATGCCTTGTACCGAAGAAGAACTGAACATTGCCAAACTGGATGGTTGTAATATCATCTGGCTGGCTTCGCCAAAAGAAGCGATTGGCATTAACGGTAAACTCACACAGCTTGTATGCAAAAAAATGGAGTTGGGTGAACCCGATTCCAGCGGCCGCCGATCACCAGTAGAAACCGGTGAAACATTTACAATTGATGTCGACATGGTAATAAAAGCAGCCGGGCAAATGCCATTTAGCCAATTGATAACGGATAATGGATTAATGGACAATAAAGGCAAAATTGTAATAGCAAATAGTGCCACAAATATAATAGGTGTATTTGCCGGAGGCGATGCTGTAAATGGTGGTAAAGAGGTTGTAGATGCCGTGCAGGCTGGAAAGGACGGTGCAGCGGCTATTTTAAATTATTTGGCAACGAATGGCACGAATAAACACGAATAAAAACTTGAATAACTTTAATTATAAATAGTTAAAAACATTCGTGACCATTTGTGTCATTCGATACACCTGAAATTATGAGCGATATTATTTATAAAGAAGAGTCGTACGCTATCATTGGAATTTGCATGGAAGTACATAATGAATTGGGGCATGGTTTTTCAGAAGTAATTTATAAGGGTGCCCTTGAAATAGAGTTCATAGAAGCAGGTATCTTTTATGAAAGAGAAAAGGAATATCCGGTTGTTTATAAAGGGCATACACTAAAAAGAAAATACTAGGCCGATTTTGTTCTTTTTAACAAGATAATTCTGGAAGTAAAATGTGTCGCGGAGTTAGTTGATGAACATTCATCTCAAATCATTAATTATCTCAAAGTTTCTGACAACAATCTTGGTTTGCTAGTAAATTTTGCCAGAAATAAATTGGTGCATAAAAGAATTGTCTATTAAAGGCCTAGCCAAGAATTACGCGAATGCCAACAAATAAAAATGGGCTCTGTGTTTCATTCGCTGTTAAAATAGAACACAACATTCATGGAATATAAATCAAAATCATTCGTGTCCATTCGTGCCATTCGTGGCTAAAAAAAACTATCATGGCAGATATATCATCCAACTTCCTCGGCATTAAATCACCCAACCCATTTTGGCTGGCAAGTGCACCGCCGACCGATAAAAAAATAAATGTACTTCGTGCCTTTGAAGCTGGCTGGGGTGGCGTGGTTTGGAAGACATTGGGCAGCCAGGTAAAAAATGTTAGTAGCCGTTATTCTGCTGTAGATTTTGGCAGCCAACGAATGATGGGGTTTAATAATATAGAATTGATCAGCGACAGGCCGTTAGATATTAACCTTAGGGAAATTACCGAATGCCTCAAATTATTTCCCGACAGGGCCATGATTGTTTCGCTGATGGCAGATAATGATAGAAAAAGCTGGCATGAACTGATTAAGAAAGTAGAAGACACCGGAGCCCATGGTATAGAACTCAATTTTGGTTGCCCACACGGTATGACAGAACGTGGCATGGGTGCCGCCGTAGGGCAGGATCCGGAAATTGCCAGGATGGTGGTAGAGTGGGTAATGGAAGCAGCACATATTCCCGTAATTACTAAACTAACGCCCAATGTACATTCCCCGGTACCCACAGGTATAGCCGCTGTAGAAGCGGGTTCCAACGCACTATCTCTCATCAATACCATACAATCGGTAACGGGTATTGATCTGGATACACTTGTGCCTAACCCCTATGTTGCAGGCAAATCTGTATTTGGTGGCTATTGTGGCCCGGCCGTAAAACCGATTGCTTTAAAGATGCTCACAACTATTGCACAGGACCCCATTACAAGCAAGGTTCCGGTGAGTGGAATTGGCGGCATAAGCACCTGGAAAGATGCAGTAGAATTTATGCTGTTAGGTGCCAGCAATGTGCAGGTTTGTACCGCCGCCATGAAATATGGCTTTAGAATTATTGAAGATATGTGCGAAGGCCTTAACAACTGGATGGATGAAAAAGGCTTTGCGACACTTGATGATTTTATTGGTAAATCAGTTGAGAAAATTACCCATTGGGAAGACCTTGATATCAACTATCATATTATTGCAAATATTAATCAGGATAAGTGCATACACTGCGGCTTATGTTATATTGCTTGTGAGGATAGCAGCCATCAATCCATAAACCTCGATTATGGTAATCCATATAATACCTATACCATAAAAGAAGCCGAATGCGTGGGCTGTAACCTTTGCAAACTGGTTTGCCCGGTAGATACATGTATTACCATGGAAGAACATCGTGTAGCCCCGGAATACTGTAACTGGAAAGACTATCAGCGGCTTGGGTTGCCTTTAAATGATCATTAAAAAAAACGGTTAGCCACTCAAAATCTGATGGCTAACCGTTTTAAGATTTCTTAAAAAAAATTATGGGCGACTTGGGTAAACGCCTTGCGTTGCAATAATATAATTCATAGCAACATAAGGGTTAATAACCGGTAAGGGCTGGCTGCCGCCTGTTGCCCCAATAGTGGCAGTTACCCCGCCCAAAGTACCATTAGAACTACTTGCAGGAGCATACGTAGTGGCACCGGCCAGTACATTGCCCTGTGCTTCGTCTGTACTGGCATTTGTTTGCGAAATACCTACAGCAACTGAAGCAGCATGGCTATGAGTCGGCAAGCTGTTAGTTGTAATAGTAACACCCTCACTTCCGCCAACCTGGCCTTGTACATAATTACTTAAGCCTGCACCCTGCCCCATTCCCACGGGGAACCGGCCCTGAAGATTAGGAAGTGCAAAAGTAGTTACACCATCTCCTCCATAGGTAGTACCTAGCAAAGAAAAAAGCGCTGTGTTTTGAGAAATAGACAATAATTGCCCATTACAAGGTAGCCAGCCAACAGGTGCAAAATTAAATCCCACCATGATGATTTGTCCTAGAATCGGATCCATAGAAATTGATATTTAAAGGTTAAAAAAACGGGTAGAGGGTAATCCTTTTGTTAAAAGAACATGTAAAATAAAAAGTGTTAGCCGTATGGTAGAGTAGAAAATATTTACAAAATTTATTAGTCCAAAAAGAAATAGTTTTCTCGTTTAGCCAATAGCTTACAAAAATTATTTTAATGGGGAAATGAGGAGAATAAAAACTAACAAAACGTCTATAAAGACTTTTCACGATGCTTGAGGGTTTATGGTTTTTTTAGAATTAGGTAGGTGCAAAATACTCACTATATTTTATTATCCTAGTATATAATGAATTATTTTTTTATTTTACCAATTCTACAAAAGTTAGGGAGTCTTCACGATTTTGAATTGGGAGTTAATAAACAAAAGCTAATCCTCTTTTTTTAATCCCCTAATCATCTCACCATAATCCTGCCCTTTAAGCATAGCTGTTAAGGTATGGGCAATACGTTTTGCTTTGGTTATTTCGGTTTTAGCACTACTAACCCAGTTGCTGAAATATTTTTGATGAGAGCCGGGGTGGCGATTAAAATTGGCAAGAGCCATTGGTTCATCTGCCAGGCATTCCATCAACTCCGGGCAAAGAATAAAAGGCGTAGCATCTGCTTCCATCATCACTTTAACTATGGCACCTTTTCGCTTACCGATAGCTTTACGCACATCAGTTTTTAAGGGCATTATAAAACTTCCGCCGCCCATAGGCAGTAATGCTACGGCAGCAAATGAATAATAATCAAGACTGCCTTTTACTCTGAAAGATTTTTTATTGCCGGGCTGTAATTGCTCCGCAATTAAAACAGGTATTTCTATATAAGTCCAGCCGGTTTTTTCTCCCTGGCGGTCGAATTTTTGTATGGTGGCATTAAAAGTAATCATGTAGTTATTTCGGAAAGTTACATTTCGCCAACCTTTTATTTAAAATAAACTTTGTAAAAAACATGCAACAATTCCAACCACTTTTTGCTGTCTTACAATGTTTTTGGAAAACAAAAAATTGACTAATACAAATCAAAAATCATACATCAGAAATTGAACATACTACATCAAGCCGGGTGGTCTTCTTCCAGCTTGCCTTTTACCTTATAGTATTTCTCCCATTTTTCTATTACCGAAGCCATATCTGTTGGGATATCACTTTCAAAAAGCATCCTTTCGCCGGTAGCGGGGTGTTTAAAGCCAAGAGTTTTAGCATGGAGTGCCTGCCGTGGGCAAAGGCTGAAGCAATTATCTACAAACTGCTTGTATTTAGTGTACACAGTGCCTTTTAAAATACGGTCGCCGCCGTAGGTATCATCGTTAAAAAGGGTATGGCCAATATGTTTCATGTGTACACGAATCTGATGGGTGCGGCCGGTTTCCAGCACACATTTTACCAGCGTTACGTAATGAAAACGCTCTATCACTTTATAATGCGTAATCGCTTCCTTGCCATGTTCGCCATCGGGATAAGCCTCAAATAATTTGCGATGGCGAACATTGCGGCCCACATGGGCCACAATAGTGCCTTCGTCCTGCTCCACATCGCCCCAAACCAATGCTACATATTCCCTATCTATACTGTGGTTAAAAAATTGTTTGGCCAGGTCTTGCAAAGCAAGGTCTGTTTTGGCCAGCAATAGTAAGCCCGTCGTGTTTTTATCTATACGATGCACAAGGCCAAAACGAGGCAACAATTTATCCGTAAGGCTGGGATCTTTTTGTATCAGGTAATGGGCCACGCCATTAATTAATGTGCCGCTATAGTTGCCACTGCCGGGGTGTACCACCATGCCGGCTGCTTTATTTACCACAAGCAGGTGTTCATCTTCGTACACAATATTCAGCGGCAGTTCTTCGGGAATAATATCGCTTGTATCCGGCTCCTCGTCGGTGTACACAATAATTTCGTCGGCGGGTTTTATTTTGTAGTTGCTTTTAACAGGCTTGCCATTAACGGTAACCATGCCTGCATCTATAGCATTTTGTATTTTGTTGCGGGTGGCGTATTCTATCCTCGCCTTTAAAAATTTGTCGATCCGAAGCATATCCTGCCCCTTATCCACCTTAATTACCAGGCGTTGGTACAGGCTTTCGCCATCGCTGTTGTCTTCTATGGGTTGTATTTCCTCGTTGTTCATTTGGTGTATGGTCACTATTTAAAAGTGGTGCAAGATAACTGAATGAAAATAGACGGGTTTTATTTCCGCAACATCCTTGCAATTGACACCACTCCAAAACTTTTACCTTCGCCCCAACATGCAACAACAAACCGTAACCGTTCAGGATTTGGGCACTGCTTCCTACAAAGAAGTTTGGGATTATCAGGAAACGATTCTACAAAAAAATGTGGAGCTAAAAAGAGTATTTCATAGTCAGGAGCCGCCCACACACGGCTCACCGCTAACGGCTGATGATAAACCACTCACAACTCACCTCTTACTCTTAGTAGAACATCCACCCGTATACACACTTGGCAAAAGCGGCCATGAGGAGAATATACTGATAGATGAAGCCACAAGAGCCGAAAAGGGCATTGAATACTTTAAAATAAACCGGGGCGGGGATATTACTTTCCATGGTCCGGGGCAGTTGGTGGGGTACCCCATTTTAGACCTTGAAAAATTTAAAACAGACATTGGCTGGTACCTGCGTTGCCTTGAGGAAGTGATTATTAAAACCATTGGCCATTTTGGCATTAATGGCCAGCGTAGCAGCGGCGAAACCGGCGTATGGATAGATGCCGATATCAAAGGCCGGGAACGTAAAATTTGCGC
>JAYUTQ010000399.1:0-7403 GCA_043755055.1 Chitinophagaceae bacterium
TTACCAATAAACCCGCCACCGGCAAGGTTCTTATTGAACAAAACCTTTACCAGAATACAAAAGGAAAATGGACCATTACCCGGGCCGATCTTGCAGCTACACTTATAAAAGCTGCCGAGGAAAATAGGTATATAAAACAAGGCATCGCCGTTACAAATATGTAAAACTGTAGTTGTTTTTTATGGCAACAGATATTGTTTCATCCACGCCCAATGGTAACGGGCAGCCTCAAGCCAGTGGCGGGTTCCGTCAGGATAGGAGTGGCGTAAATCATCTACAAAAACATACCTGAAAATATTAAGTGGATTGCCAGACAGGCCCGTGTAAACCCCTACCCTCAGATAACTGGTATCGCCAACAATATTATAGTTGGGGTTAAGGCCAAAGTACCGAACATGTCTGCTGGCTGGCCTGTTGAACCGGGCATTGACTTGTGCAACCGGAAAGGTGCTATCCAAAATTGGGTTTAAATAACTCAGTGGGATAAATGGCCCCGGATTATTAGGCCCCCAATCGCCATTGCCAATCTGAAACATTACCGGTAATTTTCGTTTGGGTATATATGTGGTATCCAGATAAAAGGAGCCTGCATTTTCTACAATCGCCGCAAATACATCACTCATTTCTATGGTGCATTTTGCAGCCATTTGTCCGCCGTTTGAAAAGCCTTCGAGATAAATTTTAGAAGTATCTATCGAAAACTTCGCCTTTAGTTCGGTAATGATTCTTTTAAAAAATTTGATGTCGTCTCTTGGCGTTTGCCCGGCACAGAAAACCCATTCTGCATCTGGCGTTGTGTTCCATTTGGTAGTGGTTTTTACCTCACCATTATCCACAATACAATACCGCCACGACGATGGAAAAACAGTGATGATATTTTCATCCTCACTTACTTCCACCCAACCGGATTCTTCATAAAATTTCTCCCCATTACCACTCGTTCCATGCAGCATAAATACTACCGGCACTTTTGTAGTGCCGTCGTACCTTTTTGGTACATGTACAAAGTATTCTCTGGCATCGCCATCCACCACTGTATAAAACCTGTTCTTGCCTTTTACAAAACTGTTAGCCGCACTCATTATTATCACCCAGTTATTTCCGCCCCAGGTATAAAACCCCATTCCACCCTCAAGTGCAGGGTTGGTATTAAAAACCAGCAACGATACAGCCGGGTGCTGAATGGTTACACTATCCAGCAGATTGAGTAAAAAAACCCTCGGCACTAAAAGACCTTTGTTAGTGCTTTTCACATCCAGCATTGCACTTGGGTGTGGCGAAGAGCCAGTACTATTAATGCCTACAGATTGCGCATGTGCCGAAGCAGTTAAAACAATTGCTACAAAAAAGAAACAAACGTTTTTCATCTTTTCGAGTTTAGAGCATAAAGATGTTCATTCCTCAAAAAAAAAACTAGTGTTTTAAGGTGATTTTTTAGGTAAATAAAAAAAACAATACCACATTATGATTTCTGTAATCTGTGTTGTATTTTACTACGCATACATTATTATGTTACCCCAAATACCACGACTATGAAAAGAAAACAGCAAATCACTGCCTGTAAATTAATTTTCATTGCAATGCTGTTATTAACCTTGCAAGGCTGCTACCATTACCGGGTACTCACCACCCAAAGCGACCCCGCCACAGAAGTGCAGCAAAAAGTATTATGGAGTTATGCATGGGGCCTTATTAACAAGCCCAAAGATTTCATAGTACCCAACTGCGATAACAACAGCGCACTGGACGAAGTGACCATAACCACCACTTTCGGCGGTTCAGTACTCACCATCATCACCCTTGGCATAGTAAGCTCGGTAAAAGTGCAATGGCGCTGCCACAAGCCACCACAAAGGGTTGGCGATTTGTAAATTGTCCATTTTTTGTTTATTAACCAGGCGAAAACCGTTCCCTGATTTAGCGACATTGGCGACGCTCCATTCATCAGTTGTACTACAATTTAACCATTCCAAATCCCAACATTTTCTGAAACATTTTATCGGCAAAAGTAGACGCCAGCATGGCGTCTCTACACAAATAACCAATCCCTAATTCCTAATCAACTAATTACCATGCTAATTAAACCTTTAATAAAACCCACAAACCTAAAAGCCTGGCCTAACCGGCACAATACATTTACCCAAAAAATAGATAACCTGCTGGAAATACGCAATGGCGATTCGGGCAATGTGCTAAACGATTACAATGCCTCCACTGTAATGATTCAGGAGTTGATAGCAAAAGCCATAAAAGCCAAGGTGAGGATAAGAGCACTCGGCGGAGGCTGGTCGTTTACCAAAGTAGCCGCTACCGAAGGCTGGCTGCTGGATACCAAGCAACTTAACATGGTTTTCAACATCACAAAAGCCAGTGTTAGCAATGCCTGTCCCGGCAAGCCAGCCGACTTGCTTTTTGCACAATGCGGCAATTCAGTAAAAGAGCTCAACGACTTTTTAAAGTCTAAAAACAAGTCGCTCAAAACTTCCGGGGCCAGTAACGGGCAAACCATTGTGGGGGCTTTCAGCACCGGCACACATGGCTCCGCTATTGACTTTGGAGCCACTCCGGATTTTGTTGTGGGCCTGCACATTATTGTAAGCCCTAACCGGCATGTGTACCTCGAAAGGGCATCATACCCCGTGGCGAGTGCCGCATTTATCCAAAAGCTGCAAACCGAACTGGTGCAGGACGATGACTTGTTTAATGCTGCCCTTGTAAGCTTTGGCAGCTTTGGTTTTATACATGGCGTAATGATGGAAACCGAAGACCTGTACCTGTTGGAATGCTACCGCCAACGCCTGCCACTGAATGCAGCATTAAAAAAAGTAATGGATACATTGGATTTTTCAACTGCCAATTTTTTACCATATAAAACTGAACGGCCCTGCTGCTTTCAGGTAGTTATAAACCAATACGATTTGGCCGGCGGAGTATATGTAGATACCAAGTATAAACGACCCTATAATACCAACTACACACCGCCTGTAGAAAATACAGAAACGGCAGGCCCCGGCGACGATTTGCCCACATTTGTTGGCAAACTCACAGAGCTGTTTCCATCCGTTACGCATTTGATTGTAAACCAGCTTGTAAAAACATCTTACACTACAATCGATAAGGCGTTTGGCACTTTAGGCGAAATATTTTACAACACCGATACCCGTGGCAAAGTACTAAGTACTGCCATCGGTATCCCTATAAATTTTGTGACACAGGTAAACGACATGCTAATTAATCTTAATAAAATTCATGGCCCGTTTGCCGGTATTTTATCTTACAGGTATGTTAAGCAAACCAGGGCCCTGCTTGGGTTTACCAAATTTCCCCATACATGTATTCTGGAATTGGATGGTGTGGAATCATCCGCCACCAGAAAATTTTACGACATCGTTTGGAAGGAGCTGGAAAACAGCAATATTCCTTATTCTTTCCACTGGGGCAAAATAAACAACCTCAATATTACCAGGGTTAAAAAAATATATGGCACCAATAGAGACAAATGGGTTGCTGCCAGAAACAAACTGTTGCCACCCGCATGCCTGGCTTTATTTACCAATCAATTAATGAAGGATATTGGGCTTGACAAAACGGTGTAATTACCGTAACACCGTTACCGACCCGTTGAGCTTTTTTAACCCGTTTTTCAAATCAATTATATAGTAATACGTACCTACCGGCAGTGGGCTCTGTTTGTATTCTCCATCCCATGGCTTTGTGTAGCCTCTGGATGAAAATACCTGCTTTCCGTACCTGTCGAAAATGGTTATATCTGATTGGGGGAAAGTAAACAATCCGTCTATGCGCCAAACATCATTAATGCCATCGCCGTTGGGCGAAAAAACATTGGGTATGGTTATTTTTTTAAATACTCTAACAAACACATCGTCTGTAGCAACACCACAACCACCCTGCGATTCTACATGTAATGTATAGGTGGTATCGCTAGCCGGGCTTACTACAGGTAGCAAGTCGTTTGCAGTTACAATATTATAATCGGGTGTCCAGTAAAAAATAATACCGCTGCCACCAACACTACCCGTTAAACTTGCCGAACCGCCCTGAAAAATTTGCTGATTAGGTCCGGCATTTGCAATTGGTTTTTTTAGTACCGCTACCAGCACAGAATCAGCATCTGTACAGGATCCATTACTTACTGTAAGAATGTACAAGGTGCTGTCTGATGGCGTAGCAACAGGGTTTGCAATATTTGTAGCTGATAACCCGGTAGCTGGCGACCATGAAAAAGACTGTCCGCCGCTACCTTGCAATATTGTGGATTCCCCTTCGCAAATACGAACATCGCTACCGGCATTTGCCACAGGCGTAGTACTAATACTTACTACTGTGGAGTCGGTATTTACACAGCCAGCCATAGTGGTAACTTTTACATAATACTTACCGGCATTGCTAACTGTAATATTTGGAATAACTGCCATACCACTGTTACTCGTATAACCTGCTGGCCCTGTCCATTGGTATGTAGCGCCATTGCCGGCAGTTAATGTTATGGATGCGCCTACACAAGCAGGGCCAGTATTGGTAGCGTTAGCTACGGGCAAAGCATTTACACTTACGCTTATATTATCCGAATTAACCCTGCAACCTGCTATAGAAATATTGGTAGATTCTGCTACGCTTAGCCGATACAAATATGTACCGATGGCAGTAGGAAACCTGCGATAGGTTGTGGTAGTTGCACCGGGAATATCCATCCATGTAGCGCCATTATTGCTACTTACCTGCCACTGATAAAACGGATTGGTGTAGCCTGCCGAAATGCTTCCGGATATAACAAGGCTTGTGGTATCGCCACTGCATACCTCTTTAATGGTGCCCCCACCCTGTAATGTGGCCGTTACTTTTGCCCCACAGGGGCGAAAGGTAATATCATCAATTATAAGATCGTTGCCGCAGCCACCTGGTGCATTATTGGTCATGCGTAATACCACCGATGTGGTGCCCGGCGGTGTAGCAAAACTAAAACCATACTGCCGCCATGTATTACCACCAATAGCAGGAATATTACCCGTTTGAAAAGTTTGCAATACGGCTCCGGCCGTTGTTTCCAGCCTAAAAGTAACATTGGGAAAAATAATAGGGCTACAGGTAGAAGCACCGGCATTGTGTACATTCAATATCCAGGATGCAAATTCGTATGTGGTATTTCCACAAAGCCCATTTACAGTATCTACGTAAAAATCGCCTGGAGCATTGGATGCATTTACAATCATCATATAACCATTTACATCGCCGGGTGTGTGGTCTTCACCCACTGCAAACCAAGTGCCACCAAAACAGCCTGATGTAGCGTTGGCTATTGTATATTGGCCATCGTTTGGGCAAGCGTTGGAAACATAACTGTAATTGGTAATGCCCGAGGCAAGCGGCTGGCCGGGGTTATTGCCGGCGCCAAATGTATTATTTACTACTGCATCACCAAGGCTGCCCTGGCATATTTGGGATTGTACAAACTGTACCATGCCAACAAAATAAAGTACACAAATAAAAGATTTTTGCAAAAAAGAAAACCGCATAACAATTATTACATTAAACAAGTTGCAATTAAAACTTAAAGATAAAGGAGAAAATAATGGGGTGATAAAATGCCCTCCGGCACGGATATAATTGTTTCCCTAAAACCTTAGATTTGACCATCTTTAAACCGATTCCATGAAACAGTTTTTCAGTTTAGCCATCGCCATTATTATACTTAACTCTGCAAGCAGCCAGGTACGCAGGTACACTATCGAGAACAACGAATTAAAAACAGGTATGCCTGTAATCTTTAATACGCAAAGTGATATTTTAAACCCATTATCCGACTCTGCTTTGCAGGAAGTGAAAAGTTTTTTAGCCGATAAAAAAGCAATTACACTGCTAAGAATAGAATGCCATCTGGCAGCGGGTGGAGACGAAAACAAAAACCTGGAACTCACAAAAAAAAGAGCATTGGCAGTGGCCAAATGGCTTGTAAAAAATGGCGTTTCACCCGAAAGGATTATTGCAGTGGCATTTGGCAGTACCAAACCTGTAGCCGACAACAGCACTCCGGAAGGCAGGGCATTGAACACACGTGTTTCGTTTATAAATGCGGCCATGCTTAACCGCCCAATTGGTGGCATGCCGGCAGATGGTGGCGGGCTTGTAGTTTGTAACCCCTGTAATTTTTAAACTGATTATTAAAAATGAAAGCACTTGCCAGAAAACTGCTTCCACCAATGCTAAGGCTGCAATGGAAGTTATGGAAGAGGATTGCAAAAGATAAGCGGCAAGCCTTTCATTTTGCCACCGATAAATGTTCAGAGCAAGTTGAAACTATTCTTCCTTTTTTTTTAGTAGAAACCCAACCTGTTTTACATAGTGCCACACTCGAAAACAAGCTTAATAATCTTGAACTTGGTGCGGCACAAATACACCACATTGTTATAGCACCCAACGAGGTTTTTTCTTTTTGGAAACTGGTAGGTTATCCTTCAGCTAAAAATGGATTTGCTAAAAGCCGTTCCATCATCAATGGTAAACTAGAATCCGAAACGGGTGGCGGATTGTGCCAGTTAAGTGGTATCATTTATATGCTGGCACTTAAAGCCGGATTGAAAATTTTAGAGCGGCATCACCACTCTGTAGATATTTACAAAGAAGCCGAACGCTTTGCCCCATTGGGTGCCGATGCGACGGTGGCGTACGGTTATAAAGACTTTCGTTTCCTCAATCATTTACCCCAAAGCATTTGCTTTTCTTTTAAAATAGAACCCAAACAAATTACTGCTACGCTGCATAGTGCGCAGGCATTGAAAACACAATCCATTTCATTTAGCTACGCATATTACGAAGATCGTATTCAGGTAAAAACACTTTGTAACGGGCAATTACTTTTTACCAACCATTATAAAAAAATGAAATTTGAGGGATGAAGTAAGTCTATCATTTATAATATTGCCATTACCACGTGGTTTGCCTTAAATTACATTAAGAAGTTACCAAAGCACTACACCATTGCCGTAGCAGCTATTGTAGGAAACAATTTAAAATTATTGTTATGAACCGTAAAGACTTTTTAATGTCGGGAACGCTGGCTGGTGCCGCTACTTTGCTGGCTACTACCAATGCATTTGCACAAAACCTCACCAATAACCCAATAGATAAACTGGTAGATGCTAACGGCAATTACATACTGCAACCGCTACCTTACAGCGAAACTTTTTTAGAACCTTATATGGATGCGGAAACCATGCACCTGCACTACACCTTCCACCATGGTGGTGCGGTAAAAGGGGCCAATAAAGATTTGGCAATGATTAAAAAAGCTATGGACGAAGGCAATATGGAAACGGTAGATTACTGGACTAAAAAACTCTCCTATCATTTTAGCAGCCATGTGCTGCATTCTATTTTCTGGACAA
>JAYUTQ010000400.1:0-7370 GCA_043755055.1 Chitinophagaceae bacterium
ATCATAAAACCCTTCATGGCCAAAACAGCCAGGCCGGTGCCAAATAAAATCAGCAGCAGGTTATTAGGGCTCCAAACTTTTTTCCAATCAATCTTATCACTTTGATATCTTGTTTTCATCGGGGTGAGCAGGTTTTAGGTCTAATTTCAAAAATAGCTGTTAATCATTTGCTATTCCATTGTTTTCCTTTAATTGTTATTCGGGTCAACAGCCTTTCCTAATACGGTAGCATTTTCGGCTGAACTCATTTTTGCGGGTACAAGTATTGGCTAATTTTCCAAGAGAACGTTTTGACTCCAGGCCATGATGGAAAAAATGGATGCCCGCCGATTGATTCTTTAGGAAAAGAGATGGTGCAGCTTGCTAAGTAGCAAGGGGTCTACCCACCCAATATCATGGAAGCTGTATCATTGGTTAGCAATTATTGGGCACAAAGGATTGGTATAAAAAAGATCACATACAATTTGTCTTCCTCGCCATGGAAAGCTAAGTAATGCAGCTCAGACAAGCATTAGCCCGGATGGTATGAGCCCGGACTGAACCCGACGAAGGGGGGGGGGGAAGGAGGACCTGGAACAGACAGCCCACCACAATACTGTGGTGGCAGGCGGTACCAAAGCCCATTAAAGAACTACAGCCCCTGCTCCAAAAAAATTATTTCCTATAAAATATTTTATCCCATGCAATGATTGCAGCAAGTAAGCCGTCAATATTATTGCATACGCCAATGGATAGCAAAACCCTGATACATGAATGTTTGAAAAATAACCGTGCTGCACAAAAGCATTTGTACAATACGTATGCCGATGTGATGCTAGGTGTATGCTACCGCTATACCAAAAGCCTGGCCGACGCCGAAGATGTGCTGCAGGAGGGTTTTATTAAGGTATTTACCAACCTGCAACAGTATAAACAGCAAGGTGAACTGGGTGCATGGATCCGCCGCATAATGGTACATAGCTCAATAGATTATTTAAAAAAGCACAGCCGCTACCGAAACGAAATGGCTTACGAACAACTGCCCATGCACCCCGTAAGCGACGAAAACCCAGCCATTAATTTAGACACAAAGGATTTGGTGGAACTGATTCGGGAACTGCCGGCAGGTTACCAAACAGTGTTTAACCTGGTGGCGATTGAGGGCTTTAACCATATAGAAACCGGGGAACTGCTGGGCATTAGCGAACAAACAAGCCGCAGCCAATACAGCAGGGCAAGGGCCACACTGGTTAAAAAATTAAACAATATTTCTTCATCCTCAATACCGAAGTCGTATGCCAGATGAACTAGAACAAGAGATGCAGGAAAGGATGCAGGACTTTCGCATAAGCCCCGGCCCACAAGTGTGGAAGCAGGTAGAAGCCGCCCTGCCCGAAGTAAAACGGAAACGCAGGCTTGCATTTTGGTGGTGGCTGCCATTGGGCTTGCTAATTGGGGGTGGTATTTGGTACGCCGTTGGCGTAAATAAAACGGCCACCATGGCTGAAAATCAGCAGCCAGTGCAGGCTTCAAAACAAATAGATCGTTTTAAAGAAGCAAAAGAAAACGTGATTACTGCAACACCGGCTACAGCTACTGAACAGGAGAATCGGGCAGTTAATAAGGTGGATGCAAAGAACAATTCAGTTTCGCAAACAACGGATGAGGCTCGGCTTAATAATAATGAGGTGGTGAAAACAAGCAGCGATGCTGCTGCGAAAAGCAAAACAGTTCCTGAAATAACAAATAAGGTTTCTTTTAAAAGTGTCGAGGTTCGGGAAACAAAGAGCAAGGTTGTTATGAGAAACAAAACAGTTTCTAAAACAACTAATCAGGTTGCTGCCAGAGTCGATGAAGTTTCGAATACAAAAGAAAAAGTGGTACAGGTAAACAAAACAGCTACCGGAACCACTAATGAAATTGCTGCAAGAAGCAATAAGGTTTCGCCAACAAACATTACAGATGGTATGGTAAATAATGAATTGAAAGATGAAGTGCCGCAGGTGTTACAATCCGCAACAGTGAAGCATAAAAACATTGCTAATAAAAATACTTTGGGTATTACAGATTCATCCATGAACGCTTTTACTGAAACAACTGCTGCTAACCCTGCTGATACCGCCGATACGGTTTCTTCAGCGGCTGAAAAAGCGCCACAATCATCAACCCAAAACAAAAAAACAAAACAAGTTAACTGGCTGTTTTTTGCATCTGCAGGAATTAGTAATACCAGTTCTTCACTTTTGGGCAGCATGCATAAAAGCCTGGAGTTTGCTAATCCGCAGAACTTTGTTACTGCTAACCCGGGCAATATTAACAGCACACCTCAAAAATCAACCCCCGGTTTTAGCTATGCTGCGGGTATAGAAAGACTGCAGAAAATAGGGCAGCACTGGCAGTGGTACACTGGTGCGCAGTACGGCTACCTTAGCAATCACCAAAAAACAGGGGCTCGTAAAGATTCTGCACTCACCATTTTTGATAATACGGCATTCAACAATTCTAATAGCAGAAGCGGTACTACTGTTCCTGGTTTTTACTACCCCGGCAGCAGCATTAGCCACACCAATACCATCCATCAGCTTGGGTTGCAAACCGGGCTTATTTACACCCTAAATCCGGCTGCTAAAAAACCGTTTAGTATAAGGGGCGGTCTGGCAACTAACTGGCAGGTAGCTACCACACAATTACTGTACGACGCCACAAAAGGAGCGTATTACTATTCGTCTGATGCAACCAATCATGTTACCATTGGCACACAATTGGGTTTCGACTGGAAATTGGCAAAACGATTTACTATTGGAGCATTTTTTCAGTACAATTTTACCCGGATTAACAAACTTGAAATTGGTACCGGTCTGCATTGGAAAATGAGCGGCATAAGAATAGCTATTCCGCTTCGCAAACTGCCTCCCAAACCCTCCGAAGGAGGGCTTAAGAAATAAAATAACACTAAAATTTTATAAACCCATTTGCCTTTGGCGATAAAAAAATTACAATTATGAAAAAATTACATTTTAAAGCCATGTGTGCAATAGCCATTGTATTGGCTACCGTAGTATTTAACGGCTGCTTAAAAGATACAGGCTACCAACGCTATACCATGTACACACCTGTGTATAAAACTACAGCACAGGTAAGAGCCGATATTAAAAGTGGCATGCCTGCACCCGTAGTAGAGCCTGGTAAAATGTACATCATCGGCAACTATATTTTTTTGGCAGAAAAGCTGCAAGGCATCCATATTATAGACAATACCAACCCGGCTAACCCAATTAACAAAGCCTACATAAAAATACCGGGCTGCGAAGACATGGCTGTAAAAGAAAATACGTTGTATGCCGATTGCTACACCGACCTGATGACGATAGACATTACCAACCCCATGAATGTGGTGCTTAAAAAACACATTGTAAACCTGTTTCCTGACAGGCGCTGGGTAGGGAATTTTACAGTGGATACCAACCGTGTAATTACTGAGTGGATAGCGAAGGACACCACCATTAAGGTAACCGCACCGCAGCAGCACTTCTTTAGCGGCAACAAACTTTTCTCAATGGATTCAAGGCAATCTTTTACCACGTTATCCAATGGAGGAGCTACCGGAAATACTACCGGACAAGGCGGCAGTATGGCAAGGTTTGCCATTTTGAATAACCATCTCTATACCGTTACCACCAATACCCTTAACACCGTTAATATCAGCCAGCCGCAATTGCCGGTTTTAAACGGAACAGTAAACCTTGGTTGGGGTATAGAAACCATTTATCCGTTTCAGGATAAGCTGTTTATTGGCTCCACTACAGGTATGCAAATATTTAGTGCAGCCAACCCATCAGCACCGGTAAGGCTGGGTAGTTTTGGCCACGCAAGGCGCTGCGATCCTGTTATTGTAGATAGTATCTATGCATATGTAACCCTTCGTGGTGGCGGACTTTGCGGCGGACCCAGCAACGAACTGAATGTAGTAAATGTTCAAAATCTGTTGTCGCCTACATTGCTAAAAATGTATCCGCTTTCCAGCCCCGGCGGTCTAAGTAAAGATGGAAAATGGCTTTTTATCTGCGATGGAAAAGATGGCCTTAAATGTTTTGATGCAGCCAATGTTATGGATATTAAATTGCATAAAACAATAATCCTTCCTGAACCTTACGACGTTATCTGCCTTGGTGGAATAGCCATTGTAAGTGCAGCAGACGGGCTGTACCAATACGATTACAGCAACATTAACGACATAAAATTATTGAGTAAAATTGGGTTGCGGTAAGGCCCATTTACGTATCCTCATTGCGAGGGTTCCTGCCCGAAGCAATCCCCAACCAATAGTGGAACTGCTTTTGGTTTAATACTACTATCCCTTATAAATTCATGGAGATTGCCACGTCGGGGCAATCCCGCCTTTTGCGGGACCCGCAAAGACGGTTACACTTTTTAATTCTTCTTGTACCAATATCATTTATCATGAAACATCTGCTTTCCATAATTACCGCATCTTTTTTCTTGTTGCAAGTTGCTGCACAATCATCCACCCAAAAAGAAAAAGTACATTTTAGCAGCATTAATACCTTGGGTATTATGGCTGGCGGAACCGGCGAAGGCATGGCCATGCAAACCATAAATGGGGTACGGTATAAAAGCTGGAATTTTGGTATTTGCACCGGTTTAGATTGGTACGGTATAAGAAGCATTCCCCTGATTGCGGATGTGCGCCGTTGTTTTACAAATAAAAAATACAAGCCATTTGTTTATACTAATGCCGGTGTTAATTTTCCATGGGCTACAGGTGATAATTATTCCATTGGTTTTAATACCATAGAAACCAACTACAAGCCTGCCTTTTGTGGCGAATTTGGTTTTGGCTATAAAGTGTCTTTTAAAAACCAAACGGCTTTTGTAATGAGTGCTGGTTTTAGTTACAAAGAAATCATGGTGGAACAAACAAGTTCCTCCGGCATACCCGGCTTTAGTAAAACAACTAGTTTTTACGAGTATTACTACCGCAGAATTGCGGTGCGGATGGGGATTAATTTTTAAACTGTGGGCCGTGCTGTCCCCCTCCGTAAGGCAAGAACCTGCCACCTCCGCCAGAGGAGGATACCATGCGGAGACGTTCCTTTAATTATTGACTTTTCGATACCGATTTTTCACCACTCACTTTTTACGACTCACCACTCACATTTTTACCATCTAAGCAATGCACTTGCCCAGGTAAAGCCACTGCCAAAGGCAGCAAGGCATACGAGATCGCCTTGTTTTATTTTACCTTGTTCCCATGCTTCGCATAAAGCAATTGGAACAGAGGCGGCAGTGGTATTTCCGTATTGCATAATATTATTATACACCTGTTCGTCGCTTAGTTTTAGTTTGTGTTGTACGTATTGGCTAATACGAAGATTGGCCTGGTGCGGTATCAGCATATTAATGTCGGTTGTCTCCAAACCGTTTGCCAGCAAGGCTTCCATTATTACTTCGGGAAATTTTACCACGGCTTTTTTAAATACAGCCTGCCCATCCATATAGGGGAAGTTTTGGGCCTGGTCTATCATGGTGTGGCTCATAAACATTTCACCACGTTTGGCTTCGTCAAAATTTGCCACCGGTTCTTTCACCCAATGGTTAGCATGGGTGCCGGGGTTGTACATGGCCAGTATTTCGGCACTTTCGCCATCGCTATGCAGGTGGGTGCTTAGTATGCCACGGCCGGCATCTTCGGTTGGTTGCAGCACTACGGCGCCGGCGCCATCCCCAAAAATGACCGAAATATTTCTGCCCCTTGTGCTATAATCGAGACCAAACGAGTGTTTCTCTGCACCAATCACAAGTATATTTTTATACATACCTGTTTTTATAAATTGATCTGCCACACTGAGGGCATACACAAAGCCGCTGCATTGGTTGCGAATGTCTAAAGCGCCTATTTCTTTCATCTTCATGGCCCGTTGCAGCAGTACGCCGCAGCCGGGAAAATAGTAGTCGGGGCTCAGGGTTGCAAACACAATAAAATCAATATCCTGCGGAGTAATGCCTGCCCGTTGTATAGCGATGGTAGCTGCCTCTATCGCCATCGTGGTTGTAGTTTCTTCGGTACGGTGTGCGTATCGACGCTCTTTAATCCCGGTTCGCTCCTGTATCCATTCGTCGCTGGTTTCCATAAATTCCAGCATATCATTATTAGTAACCACATTGGCAGGTACATACATGCCGATGCCGGCAATTATAGAACGGGGCATAGCTTTCGTTTTTTTTGTGAGTGAATAAAAGTAACCAAATAGCGCTTAGTCCATCATATCTATTTTATGGAACGATGCTTTGTTCACCGCATCATTTAAAGATGCTTTGATATCTTTCTTTTCCCGTTGGGTAAGATGAAAGCTAAGCGTAGCCGCTGCGGCTTTATTAAAAGGCTGGTATTCAAAAACAACACGGTTAAACCGGGTGCCAAATATATTTTGAATATACTCCAGTTCTTCATGCTGCGAATACTCCTGAAAGCGAAAAAGATTGTGCTGTGTAAGTAAGGCAGGCTTTGTAAGCAGGTCGGCAATGTTTCTTGAATCCAAAACGTTATCCCAGCCGCCCTGCTGTTTATCTCTTATTTGTATCAGCACCACTTTGCTACAATTTTCTTTTAGCCAGTTGCGAAAAACATACATAAACCGCATGGCTGTTTCAATACCGGTATTGTCTCTAAAACCAGCGTCCATAACATCTACTACTGGCTCTGTTGGTAACCACACATTTGGCAGCACATAAGGAAAGGTAGCATTCATCCGCAAGGCTGTAAGTATGCGGATATTTTCTGGCTGCTGTTTGGTAAAATAAGATGTAAAATCTATCCCGTCGGGATCCACTGCGGAGAGGCTTGCCGTATCAAACATTTGCCGCATCATAAACCTTGCTGGTTGTGTGCTAATGGTCATTCTGCGGCCATCTCTTGTAATGACCGAATTAAAAAAAGCCAGCGGAATCGTTGCATTCTTTTCTGCTTCGGCATAGTCTTTTAATTGCTTATCAAGCAGGCCGCGGGTGTTGCTATTCAGTTTTTCTTCAAAAGCATAACCACGGTCTTTTACATACTTGTGGCCGCTCAGGGTAAAGTGTTGTGCGGGTGCTATCAGGTCTCTGGCTACAAATGATGAAAAAAGTGGATTCATCAGATCGCTGGAAATATCATCGACATATTTTTCGTTGGTAAGAACAATGTTTTTACCGGCTATTTTTTGAGCATACAATTCTCTGAAATAAGTAGCTCCTATCATACCGCCGGAAGCGCCGGTTATTAATGCGGTTTGTGGCATCAGTTTGCCTTTGGTAATGCTATCTAAATGCTGCAGTACATTCATAGTAAAGGTAGATGCCCGGGTGCCACCACCGCTTGTACTGATAATGTA